>JAUYSA010000330.1 GCA_030696545.1 Hyphomonadaceae bacterium | reverse complement strand
GGCGACGACTTTCAGCGCATCGATGTCCAGGCCGGAATCCGTTTCGTCGAGGATCATGAAGCGCGGCTGGAGCATCAGCATCTGATAGATTTCGAGCCGCTTCTTCTCGCCGCCAGAGAAGCCGACATTCAGCGGGCGCTTCAGCATTTCGGGATCAATGCGAAGCTGCTGCGCGGCGATACGGGACAGCTTCAGAAAATCGGGAGCGGAGACTTCCGCTTCTCCGCGCGCCTTGCGCTGCGCGTTCATCGCGGCGCGCACGAAGGTCATCACCGGCACGCCGGCGATCTCGAGCGGATACTGGAAGGACAGGAACAGGCCCTTGGCCGCGCGCGTCTCCGGCGGCAGGGACAGCAGGCTCTCGTCTTCGTACAGGGCGGAGCCTTCGGTGACTTCGTAGCCGCCACGGCCGGTCAGCACGTAGGACAGGGTCGACTTGCCCGAACCGTTCGGGCCCATGATGGCGTGGACCTCGCCCTTGGGGACGCTGAGCGAAAGCCCCTTGAGGATTTCGCGCGCCATGTTTCCAGAAGATTGGCCGTCCTCTGGAACGACACGCGCGTGGAGGTTGTTCAGTTCGAGCATCAAACGCCTGCAAACGCGGGAATTTTTGTAGTCCCGGCCCCAATACATAGGCCCTTGTCGGCCCCAGCGCGAGGCCGGGACGGATGGTTCGCAGGGTGTTTCATGCCGCAGGGACCAAAAGTCCAGTGCCGGCGGCTAATGGGACCTATTTGAAGATATCGGCCACGGTCGGCTCAGCGCAGAACTGGGCCTTGGCGGCCTCTTCCGTGAGGCCAGTGGCGGCGAGGCCGCCATCGTCGGTGATTTCGCACGTGACGCCGGTGATCTTGTCAGGTTCGCCCTCCGCCGTGACATCGGCCGTCAGGACAGGGGCGAGGACGTCGCCTTCGAGCTTGTAGAACGAGACGCCCCAGGCATTGGCGCTGGAGCGGGCCTGTGCGGCGATGTAGCCGCTGTCGGTCTTGACCAGCGAGACGCCGCTGGGCTCGCCCACCCGGACGAACTTGCCATCAGCCACCTGACGCCAAACGGCCCAGGTCGTGTTGACGTTGCCGGTTTCCAGCGGGACCTGGATGTCGACCTTGCCGTCCTTGTCGAAGTCTTCGAGCAGCGGGCCGTTGAAAGTGTTGCCCATGCGCTCGTCGATGGTCTGGAGCGTGGCGTCGCCCGTGGCGACGACCTGAACCGTGACCTTGGTGGAATCGTCCTCGGCGGGCACGTAGCGCGCCTCGATCGCCATGCCGGACTGGTCGGGGAACATCAGGCGGCAATCGGGATGCTTCCAGCCATCGGCGCCGGCGTCCTGCGCTTCGACAGTCGCGCAATCAGGTAGGGGCATCCGCTTGGCGGCGGGCGCCGTTCCGGCAGCAACATCGCCCTCGCCTTCCGGCGCGGGAGAACAGGCGGAAAGGCCAAGCGCGATGGCGCAGACTGCGAGACGGAGTTTCATGACCGAGCCCCTCGTGTTGAGCCCGGAATAGATCAGTTGGCGCGCTGGCGCCAGCTTACGCTGCTGTAATCAAAGCGTGGCTCACCCCACGCTCCCCTCGAGGCTCACTTCAAGGAGCTTCTGCGCTTCCACAGCGAATTCCATCGGGAGTTTCTGGAGGACGTCGCGGACGAAGCCGTTGACCAGGAGCGCGACCGCCTGCTCTTCGCCGAGGCCGCGCTGGCGGGCGTAGAAGAGTTGATCGACTGAGAGCTTGGTGGTGGTGGCTTCGTGTTCCAGCTGCGCGTCGGCGCGGCGGTTCTCGACATAGGGGACGGTGTGCGCGCCGCAGTCGCCGCCGATCAGCAGGCTGTCGCATTGCGTGAAGTTGCGCGCCTTGGCGGCCTTGCCGTGGACGGAGACGAGACCGCGATAGGTGTTGTTGGATTTGCCGGCGGAGATGCCCTTCGAGATGATCCGCGACTTCGTGTTCTTGCCGAGGTGGATCATTTTCGTGCCGGTGTCGGCCTGCTGGCGGCCGTTGGTGACGGCGATCGAGTAGAACTCGCCGGACGAGTCATCGCCGCGTAGGATGCAGCTGGGATATTTCCAGGTGATCGCGGAGCCAGTCTCAACCTGCGTCCATGAAATACGCGAGCGCTTGCCACGACAGGCGCCGCGCTTGGTGACGAAGTTGTAGATGCCGCCCTTGCCTTCGGCATCGCCCGGCCACCAATTCTGGACGGTCGAGTATTTGATCTCGGCATCGTCGAGCACAACCAGTTCGACCACGGCAGCGTGGAGCTGGTTCTCATCGCGCATCGGCGCGGTGCAGCCTTCGAGATAGGAAACGTAGGCGCCTTCGTCCGCGATGATGAGCGTGCGCTCAAACTGGCCGGTGCCCTTGGCGTTCATGCGGAAATAGGTCGACAGCTCCATCGGGCAGCGAACGCCCTTGGGGATGTAAACGAAGGTGCCGTCCGAGAAGACAGCCGAATTGAGCGTGGCGAAGAAATTGTCCGTCACGGGCACGACTGTGCCGAGATACTGCTTCACCAGATCCGGATACTCACGCACGGCCTCCGAGATCGACATGAAAATGACGCCGGACTTCGCGAGCTCGGCGCGGAAAGTGGTGGCGACGCTGACGCTGTCGAACACCGCATCCACCGCGACGCGCGGCGTTTCGCGCGCTTCAGCAGCAGAGCCGAGCGCGCCTTCGACGCCGAGGAGCACTTCCTGCTCGCGCAGAGGAATGCCGAGCTTGGCGTAGGTTTCGAGGATCTCTTTGGGAACGTCGTCAATCGTCTTGTATTTCGCGGCGCCTTTCGGCTCGGCGTAATAATGGGCGTCCTGGTAATCGATCTTGGGATAGTTGATCATCGCCCAGGTCGGCTCGGTCATTTCCTTCCAGCGCTGGAAGGCTTCAAGGCGCCACTGGAGCATCCACTCCGGCTCTTCCTTCTTCGCGGAGATGTAACGGACGGTGTCTTCGTTGAGCCCCTTGGGCGCCAACTCCATCTCGATATCGGTGACGAAGCCTTCGGCGTATTTGTCGGATTCAAGCGCACGCGCCGCGTCGACCGTGCCGCGGTCGATGCCCTCCTTCACCAAGACTTCTTTACCCTCAGACATCCGCGCTCAGACTTTCATAGCTTCATCATAGCTGGGCACACGGCCGAACCGTCACCGATCGGTCGCTCTGCCGGCAGATAACGCTCCACAGTCGCTATGCCGAACCAGTAATTACAGCGGAGGGTTGGTTGTCCGTTCCGCTCAGCCATGAGGTATTTGTCCCATGGCTTGAGATTATCGCCCGGATATATCGACCGACTTCCAATCAACACGCCATATCCGCTGAACCACAGCCCAACGGCTACAAAAACCAACAGAAGAACAATCGTAACTGATATCAATCCGAAGCGTCGCATCAGACTGCCACCAGTTGCGGCCGTGCCCGGGCCGCGTGTCTAATCCAGGCCTCGGCCAGCGCATCGAAATCCTGCCAGACGGTCGCCCAGCCGAAGCTCGCTCGTATGGCCGATCGCGCGGCGGTATCGTTGAGGCCC
>JAUYSA010000323.1 GCA_030696545.1 Hyphomonadaceae bacterium | reverse complement strand
CCGGCGCTGAACGGCCGCAGACAGGATCGATCAAGCTGGATGGAAAAGACATCGCGCAGGCGCGGCGCGAGAAGGGCAAGGTCGTCCGGATCCATGCGCAGGGCTTGCCGAAATCGGCACAGAAAGTCGGGAAACTTGCCGGCGCGGACGCTGTGGCCAAGGTGCGGCTGGCGGGACGCGCGGGGGCAAGCGTCAGCGAACTTGATCTCGACCAGCGGCTGCGGCTGGCGATCGCCAAGGCGCGGGCCGAGAGGCCGGGGCTGATCCTGCTCGATGCGCCGTCAGCCGGGCTGGACCGCGAGATACGCGAGCGGTTTGTCGCCGACCTGAAGACCATGCTTGCCGATACCGGCGCGGTGGTCGTTCTAGTAGCTGGCGATGCTGACGAGGCGCTTGGGCTTGGCGGGCAGGTCGTTGTGCTCAATCGCGGCGAGGTTGTGCAGGCGGGGGCGGCGGCGGACGTGTTCGCGCATCCTGCAAATCTGACGGCGGCTGTGGCCACGTCTTTCCCTGTGCTCAACACGCTTGCGATGAACGCGCGCGATGGGCGCGGCGTGCTGGCCGATGGATCGATCTTTCAGCCGCCGGGTGAGTTGCGCCTGCCGGATGAAGGACTGTGCACCGTGGCGTTTCATCCCGACGACATGCGGCTGGAACGGGCTGGCGCGGGCTGCCTGCGCTTTGTGGTGAGGGCGGCGGGGGAGGAAATCATCGGCGGCAGGCGCTTTGTTCGCGTGACCTTCGCGAACGCAAGCTGGCTGACGCCGCAATCTTCGTCGGCGCCTCACGCCGGTGCAATCCTCAATGCGTTTGTCGAACGCTCTCGCCTGATGGCGTTCAACGCATCCGGCAAGGCGATACGCTGAAGCGCTACTCTGCCGCTTGCGGCGCGGGCGTGGGAGTGTGAAGCGCTAGGCCAGACCTTTCAGCGATGTGGCTGGGCGGGCGGTGGCGAGCGGCGGTGTGTCGAACTTCAGGAATTCGGTGATGGGCATGGCGCGTGCGATCAGCGCGCCTTGTGCGGCGTCGGCGCCCATGGATTGCAGGAGGTTGAAGCTCTCCTGCGTCTCGACGCCTTCGGCGGTGACGGTCAGCCCGACGCTGTGGGCGAGATCGATGATCGCCTTCACCAGCATGGCGCTGGGCTTCCCGCGGGCTATGGCGGTCGTGAACGTACGGCCGATCTTTACCGCCCGCGCGGGGTGGCCGCGGAGGGAGGCGATGGAAGAGGGCGATGCGCCGAAGCCAGCGATGGCGATGGCCACGCCTGCGTCGCGCAGGCTTTTCATCGTCTCGATTGCGTGGGGATCTTCGAGCGCGGAAGCGTCGCCCGTGATCTCGAAGCAGAGACGGGCGCCGGAGCGGCGTGTCTGTCGGATCACGCGTTCGGCAAACGGACGGCTGGCGGCAAGGGCGGCGGGAAGGGCAATCGACAGCACGACGTCGCGCCCGGCTTCGCGCGCCCGGCGCTGGTCGGCGATGGCGCGGTCTATCATCCATTCGGTGAGCTGGCGGATATGGCCGGTCCGCTCGGCGAACTGAACGAACTTGTCCGGCGGGAGGAAGCCACGCGACGGATGCCGCCAGTGGGGCGCGGAGGCTGCGCTGAGGATGGCGCGTTTGCGCAGGTCGTAGATGGGCTCGTGCGTCAGGAAGATCTCGCCGCGCTCCAGCCCCAGCAGCATCTCATCCATCAGCGACAGCGTGGCGGCCGGGTCGTCATAGGCCGCTTCGTCGAAGACGGAGGCGTCGCGATGGGTTGTGCGCGCCTGATCCAGCGCTGCTTCCGCGCGTTGGAGCAGGGACAGCGGCACGTGAGGCGCATCGGCATGGCAGGCAAGACCAGTGGTGACGGAGACCTCGATGCGATCTTCGTCGAGCCGGGTTGGCTGCGCAGCGATCGCCGCGATTGCGGTGGCGGTTCGCACTGCGGCTTCGGCGCTTTCGGCGCGGAAGACAGCGGCGATCCTGTCTGGCCCAGCGTAGCCGACAAAGATCTCGCCATAGGTCGTCGATATACGGTGCGCGATGGCTGCAATCAGCTTCACGCAGGGCGCGTAGCCGATGGTGAGGCGAAGGCGTGCGAACTCATCTATCGCGATGACCACAGCGAACAGAGTGGCGGGGTCGTTGGCGTCGCGCATCTCTGCGAGGCGGACTTCCATGGCGCGCATGTTGGGCAGGCCGGTTGTTTCATCCTGCCAGGTGAGGCGGGCGATATGCTGGTCGCGTTCGGCCATGCGGCCTGACATCAGGTTGAAGCTGGATGCCAGCGCGGCGATTTCGTTGCGGCCTTTGACGCGGATCTCGACACACTCGCCCTCGGCCGCACGCGACAGGGCGCCGCCGATTTCCGCGACGCCGCGCGCGACACGCTGGGCCACGAGTATCCTGACGATTGCATACGCCAGCAGGCCCGCGAGCGCGGCTGCGCTGGCGGCGGGTATGGCGGCGATACGGGTTAGGAGCGCCGCAGCGAGAACGAGCGCCGTCGAGGTGATGGCGCAAAGCGTGGCGATCTCGGTGGACAGGCGTCGGAACACTTGCGCGCTTTCTGCTGCAGGCGTTCACGTTGACAGGCGGGACTGAAGGCCGGGTAAAGGGGGTGCTAACGGCGTATGAATGCCGGCCGGCTCCTAGCGAGGCTTGTAGGGGTCTGGCCCGCCTTCCGCGATGAAGCGGTCAATGCGCGCCTCAAGCACGGGCAATGGTACGGAGCCAAGCTGCAGAACCGTGTCGTGGAAGAAGCGGATATCGAACTTGTTCCCCAGCGCCGCCTTGGCTTTCCGGCGACCTTCGACGATGGCCATCTCCCCGAGATAATAGCTTAGCGCCTGACCGGGCCATGAGATGTAGCGGTCGACCTCGGTGGTGATCTCGTGGTCGGCCAGCGCCGTGTTGTCACGGAAGAAGGCCTGGCCCTGTTCGCGCGTCCAGCCCTTGGCATGGATGCCGGTGTCGACGACCAGACGCGCCGCGCGCCACATCTGGTAGCTCAACATGCCGAACTTCTCGTAGGGCGTCTCATACATGCCCATCTCTTCGCCGAGCAGTTCGCAATAGAGCGCCCATCCTTCGCCGAAAGCGGAGATGTAGGTCTTTCGGCGGAACTCCGGCAGGCCTTCCTGCTCGTCCGCCAGCGGCATCTGGAAAGCATGGCCCGGCGCACTCTCGTGCAGCGTCAACGCGGGCAGCGAATAGAGCGCGCGTGAGGGGAGGTTCCAGGTGTTTACAAGATAGACGCCCGTGCCGCCGCGCCCTGCGGTATAGAAAGGCGCGATGTCGGCGGGCACCGGGATCACCTCGAAGCGCGAACGTGGCAGGCGGCCGAAGAAGTATTTGGCCTTGCCGTCAAATTTCTTCGATATCCACGCCGCGCGCATCAGCAGCTCTTCCGGCGTCTTCGCGTAGAATTGCGGGTCGGTGCGCAGGAAGGCGAGGAAAGCCGGAAGGTCGCCTGTGAACCCGGCTTCCTTCATCACCTCATGCATCCGCGCCTTGATCTTGGCGACCTCGTCCAACCCGATCTGGTGGATCTCGTCCGGCGACAGTTTCAGCGTCGTGTATTCGCGGATTTGGGCTGCGTAGTAGGCCTCGCCATCGGGCAGCTTGGTTGCCGCCAGCTCAGTGGTGGTCTTCGGATAATACTCGTCGCGGAAGAAGGGCAGCAGCGTTCGATAGGCTGGGAATACATTGTCGGCGATTGCGGTCTTCGCCTCTGCCTGCAGTGTGGCGCGCGTCTCGGCTGGAATGTTTGCCGGGAGGGAGAGGAAAGGCTCGTAGAAGGATGACTGTTCCGGCGTCTTGCCTTCATAGACCGACGAAATCGAGGCGGCCCGCCCCTCCAGCGTCACGCGAGGCGGGGTGAAGCCCCGCGCCAGGCCCAGCCGCATATTGGCAGTCTCGTCGGCGAAATAGTGGGGCACGTCGTTGAGGCGCGAGATCCACGCGCGGGCCTGTGTCTCGTTGGTGAAGGCTTTCGGGCCATAGCTTGCCACATTGGTCCAGAACGTGCTGTCGGCGTTCAGCGGCTTTTCGTATTCCTTGAACGCGATCTGTGCGATCCGCACATCGATCTGGTCGCGGTAGATGGCGAGATTGATTTTCGCTTCCGGCGACAGTGACTGCGTGTCCAGCGCATCCAGCTTCGCGATAACGCCCGTCATGTAGGCAAGCCGTTCGGCCTGAGATGCGGGATCGACACGCGACCAGTGGCGGGGCGCTGCATCCGCATCGGGC
>JAUYSA010000281.1 GCA_030696545.1 Hyphomonadaceae bacterium | reverse complement strand
AGCCCGTGGTCGAACCGCCGATCCAGGACTCGCTCTCGGTCGACGACATCAAGATCGAACTCGGCTTCGGCCTGCTCGGTTTCATCAACGAAACCTCGGGCCGCAAGCTCACCGATCAGGTCAAGGCAGTCCGCCGCCAGATTGCGTCGGAGTTCGGCTTCGTCGTTCCGCAGGTCCGCATCATCGACAACCTCGAACTCGGGTCGGAAGACTATCGCATCCTCATCAAGGAAGTGGTCGCCGGCCGCGGCAAGCTGCGTCCGCAACTCCATCTCGCGATGGACGCCTCTGGCGCCGCGCCGCCGATCCCCGGCGAGAAGGTCAACGAGCCGGTCTTCGGCCTGCCCGCCGTCTGGGTCGATGAGACCATGAAAGAGAACGCCGCTATCGCCGGCTACACCATTGTGGACGCCGCCACTGTGCTGACGACCCACTTCACCGAACTCGTCAAAGAGAACATGGCCGAACTGCTCACCTTCGGCAGCGTGCGCCAGCTCATCGACGACCTGCCCAAGGCCCAGTCCGCGCTCGTCGCCGACATCGCGCCCTCGCAGATCACCATCTCCGGCATCCAGCGCATCCTGCAGAACCTTCTGCGCGAACGCATCTCGATCCGCGATTTTTCGACCATTCTGGAAGCCATCGCCGAAGCAACCTCCGCCTCGACCGATCTTCTCTCCGTCACCGAGCACGTGCGCTCGCGCCTCGCGCGCCAGCTGTGCAACATGCATGTCGATGCGTCTGGCGCCCTGCCCGTCGTAGCCCTGTCGCCGAACTGGGAGCAGATCTTCGCCGAGGCCCTCGTCGGCCAGGGCGCGGATCGCCAGCTCGCGCTGGAGCCCTCGCGCCTGCACCAGTTTGTCGCTGACCTTCGCAACGCCTTCGAACGCGCCGCGCAAACTGGCGACAGCCCCGTCCTTCTGACCTCCGCACCGGTCCGCCCTTATGTGCGCTCGCTTGTCGAACGCTTCCGGCCGCAGACCATCGTGATGTCGCAGAACGAAATTCACCCCAAGGCGCGGCTGCGTTCAGCCGGCGCTGTGTAGAGTTCAGAGAGACAGGAGCCCCAACCATGAAGATGAAGATGTTCGTGGGCCGAACCGAAGAGGAGGCCATGGCGATGGTCCGGGCCGAGATGGGCCCAGACGCCGTCATTCTCTCCACGCGCGATGAAGAGGGCCGCGTCGAAATACGCGCCGCTGTCGAGCGAAACTTTGGCCAGAAGTTCGCCGCGCCGAAATTTGCCGAGGCGCGTCCCGTCTATGACGAAACGCGCTCCACCCTCGCCTCCACCCTGCGCTGGCACGGCGCTCCGGATGGCTTCGTCCATATGGTATCGGAAGCCGGAAGCCGCCTCGGGGCCGGCATGGAAGCGATCAACTCGCTCTCCGTCGCCATTGAGGGCGTGCTCACCTTCAATCCGCTCAACCCGCGCCCGGGCAAGTCGCTCCTGCTCGTCGGCCCACCCGGCTCGGGCAAGACCACAGCCGTCGCCAAGATCGCGACTCTGTTGTCTGACAAGAAAGATCCGCTCGAAGCAGTGGCGGCCGATTTTGATTCGTCAGGACAGACGGCTCGTCTCGCTGCCTTAATGCTTAAGCCGTCGGTAACCTTTGCGCTCTCGCCCGATCATCTGGTCAAGCTAGTTCGAGAAGCAGACGACCGGGGACAAAAACTTGTCATCGATTGCCCCTCCTTCAACCCGCTCGACGAAGCGGACATGAAACGGTGCAGCGACTTGATTTCTTACATGAATGTCGAACCCGTGCTGGTGCTAAGCGCCGAGGGTCATCCGATGGAGATCGAGGATAATGCGCGTGCGTTCGCTCTGGCGGGTTGCAAGCGTGTCATCCTTACCAAGATTGATGCGGTCAGACGTCGCGGTGGTGCAATCGCAGCAATTTCTTCTGCGCGGTTAAGCATCGCTCAACTTGGTTTGACGCAAAGTGTACGTGGCGGACTAGCGCCTGCCTCGGCTGGACGGATTGCTCGGTTGTTCGAAACCGGGACCACCGAAGCAGAATTGCTCAAAGGAGCCGCGTGATGATGAACTTCGGATCGCGAAAGAACGAGACCAAAGGCAGTGGCGCACGCTCTCGCGTGGCGCCAGCCTCGGTCATTGCTGTCGCTTCGGGCAAGGGCGGGGTCGGCAAGACTTGGCTCTCCACCACGCTCGCGGCCTGCTTCGCCAAGATGGGCCGCCGCACGCTGCTTGTGGACGGTGACCTCGGCCTCGCCAACGTCGACGTGCAACTTGGCATCGCGCCCGAAACGGATCTCGCCGCGGTTATCGCCGGCTGGGTCGAACTCGAGGATGCGGTCTGCAAGGTGAATGGCGGCGCCGGCTCTGAAATCGGCTTCGACGTGCTGCCCGGCCGCTCCGGCTCCGGCGCGCTCGCTGGCCTTCCCGCTGAAGAAGCTTCGCGCCTCGCAGCTTCCCTCACAGCCCTCGCCCTTCAATACGACCAGGTCATTGTCGACCTCGGCGCCGGCATCGAAGACAATGTGATGCGCCTCGCCAGAGCGTGCGACCGTTGCCTCATCGTCGCCAATGACGAGCCGACCTCGATGACTGACGCGTATGCCTTCATCAAGGTTCTGCGCGGCTATGCGCCGAGCGTTCAACCGTGGATCGCCATCAACATGGCAGACACACGTGTCGCCGGCCGCCGCACCTACGAGGCCCTTGCCCGCGCCAGCCAGACCTTCCTCGGCTTCCGCCCGCCTCTGGCCGGCATCGTCCTGCGCGACCTCAAGGTGCGCGAAGCCATCCGCCAGCAAAAGACGATCGTCTCGATCGACCCGCAGGCGCAGGCAGCTCTCGATGCGCAAGCCATCGCCGAAGCCATGATCCGTGGCGGCGCGGAGAGCACGGTCGCGCAGTCGGCCTGACGAACCCCAGCGGCCCGACCCTGTACCGCCCGCACCGCGCCAGCGGCGCGGTGGACAGGCGGGCCGCCGCCCCACCCCTTAGAGAGCCGCTATGGCGTGAGCCAGGCATTGACTGTTTGGCGCTCATAGCCAGATTCAGCCGATGAAATTCTTGATCTATGCCTTCCTCTTTGTCGCGGCTGCCTCGCTGGTGATCGGCATCGTGATTGGCCTCGCCGTGAGGCTGATCGGCCTGCTGGTCTTTGGGGCGCTTATAGTGGCCGGAATCCTGTTCGTGGCGCGGCTCCAGCGGTGGTCCCGCCAGGAATAGGCTTGGGAACCTCGCACGCTGCTCGCGCATTTCATCGCGGTCACAGTCAGGAACTCCCGTATGAAATTGCTCGTGTATGCCTTCCTGTTCATTGCCGCCGCCGTCCTCGTGATTGGGACGATTGTTGGCTTGGCTTTCAAGCTGATCGGCCTGGCCGTGGCTGCCCTGCTCGTTGTGGCTGGCGTTACTTGGGTTATGGGCAAGCTCAAGCGGCCCACCGACGTTGATCGGGAACGCCTGACGCGCTGACGCATTACTCTGCAGCAACCGCCATCTTTTTTGCAGAGAACCGCCATGCCGTCCTTCGTGATTTACCTGCTTGGATTTGTGATCCTGTCTGCAGGTGTCCTGTTCGGGGCGAGCATCCTCGGCGTGAGCAATCAGTGGATCGCCGTGATCGGCCTCGTTCTGCTCGGGCTGGGCGTTATCACGGGCGTTGCAAAGACACGTCGCCGCGATGCGCCGGCCGCCAGCGAAACGCCCAGCGACAACGGCTGATTCCTTCTCGCTTTACTTGCCGGCTGAACCGGCGCGATTGATCGCGACTTCGTCGAGCATCGCCTGCTCGCGTGCGGCGCGTTCGGCAGTGGCGCGCTTGTCGCCCTGCTCGATCAGCTGCTCGAATTTTGATTTCTCGACATAGGCTTCCTGAAGTTTCTCGCGGATGCCGATCAGCACACTGTCGAGCGACTTCACCTGCTGTTGCACTTCATCAATCTGCCATTTCACGCGCAGCCGGTAGGCGGGCAGCATGGAAGCGAACATCGGGTTGCCGGCTGCAGCAGCAATCTCCTGCTTCTCGCGCGCGATGATGGCCGCCTGCCTGCCGCGATGTTCCTCGACCTGCTGCTGGATCTTGGCGGCTTCGATGCCGAGTTCGTCCATGCGGCGCTGGGCGACCTTGAGGAGCGTGTGAAGAGACTTCATTTACCGGGCCGTTTCGCAGGAGAAGCAGCCGCCGGAGCAGGCGACATCAGCAGGGCTTCCAGAGTTGTGATTGCATCGTCTGGCGTGGTCACTTCATGCACATCCTGCTGCAGGAAGGCTTCGATCTGTGGCCAGAGACGCACGGCCTCATCCACCTCGGCATCCGCGCCCTTTGCGTAGGCGCCGATGCGTACGAGTTCTTCCATGTTTGAATAGAGCGAGATCAGCTTGCGCGCCTTGCTGGCAACCGCTTTCTCGCGAGGGCTTTGCAACAGCGTCTGCAGGCGAGAGATCGATTTGAGCACGTCCACCGCCGGGAAGCGTCCGCGTTCGGCGATGTGGCGCGACAGCGTGATGTGACCGTCGAGAATGGCGCGCACGGCGTCGGCAACTGGTTCGTTATGATCGTCGCCATCGACCAGTACGGTGAACAGCCCGGTGATGTGCCCCTGTGGCTCGCCATCAGGAACGGTGAGTCCCGGCCCTGCCCGTTCGAGCAGTTTGGGCAACTCCGCGAATACGGAAGGCGTATAGCCGCGCGTGGTCGGCGGCTCTCCGGCAGCAAGACCAATCTCGCGCTGGGCCATGGCGAAGCGCGTGACCGAGTCGAGGAAGCAGATCACCTGCTTGCCCTCATCGCGGAAGTGTTCGGCGACAGCGAGGGTCAGCCAGGCGGCGCGGCGGCGGCGCGGAGCAGCTTCATCCGACGTAGCCGTCACGATAACGGATTTCAGCAGGCCTTCCGGCCCAAGCGTATCCTCGATGAATTCGCGGACTTCGCGGCCACGTTCGCCGATCAGGCCGATGACGATCACATCCGCTTCTGCGCCACGCGCGAGCATAGACATGATCGTGGACTTGCCGACGCCAGATCCCGCGAACACTCCGAGACGTTGACCGCGCGCGCACGGCGCAAACACGTCGACGGCCTTAACGCCGAGCGCCATCTTCTGGTCGACGCGCGCGCGCATCTGGGCGTTGGGAGCAATCGCCCTCACCTGCCGCGGCTTCCAACCGGGTCGCAGCGGGCCTTTGCCGTCGAGCGGTTCGGCAAACGCATCGATCACACGGCCGAGCCATTGGTCGGACGGACGGACCGTGTCGAGGCCCGAGGTAAAGAGCACAGGCGCGCCCGGCCCGAGACCTTCCAGCGGATCGCATGCCAGAAGGATGGCCCGGTCGCCTTCAAAGCCCACGAGTTCTCCGCGTGGGCCTGCTTCGTCGCCGAAACGAACCGCCGCGCCGAGCCGCATGGCCTGCGTCGGGCCGGCGGCTTCGATGCGCAGCCCCTCCAGCGCAGTCACACGGCCCTCGTAACGGCGGGGCTCGAGGGATTTGAGGTCGCGGATGGCCGAGGCCAGCATGGATCAATGCCCGTCATTAAGATTGGCCGGAGGCCTTCAGAAATTTCATCTGGACGAGAATTGGGTTTCCGGGCCGTTAACCACGACAAACGTCGAAAAACTGGACCTTTGGGACTCTTGTGGCCTCATGGAATCACGGTAACGTTTATGAATCTGCCCAGCCGGGTGGAAACCTGCCGTTAACCTTTTGGACGCCTTACTGCGAGGGTTAATACCGCCGCAAGGCGACCGCGATTCGGGAGAGACGCATATGCGGGTCTTGTTGATCGAGGATGATGAGCAGACCGCTCGCAGCATCGAATTGATGCTGAAAGGGGCTGGCTTCAACATCTTCACTACCGATCTGGGTGAGGAAGGCGTGGACCTTGGTAAGGTCTATGAATACGACCTCATTATTCTGGATCTCGGCCTGCCTGACATCTCTGGTTACGAGGTGTTGAAACAGCTCCGCTTGTCGCGTGTGAACACGCCCGTGCTGATCCTGTCGGCAAACCCAGACATCGAGGCAAAGGTGAAGACGCTCGGCTACGGCGCCGACGACTATCTCACCAAGCCCTTCAACAAGGACGAGCTGATCGCGCGTATCACCGCGATTGTCCGCCGCTCGAAAGGCCACGCCGAGAGCGTGATCCGGACCGGCGACATCCTCGTCAATCTCGACGCCAAGACGGTCGAAGTGAACAACAACCGCGTTCACCTCACCGGCAAAGAATACCAGATGTTCGAGCTGCTCTCGCTCCGCAAGGGCACGACGCTCACGAAAGAGATGTTCCTGAACCATCTCTACGGCGGCATGGACGAGCCGGAACTCAAGATCATCGACGTGTTCATCTGCAAACTGCGCAAAAAGCTCGCGCAGGCGACGGGTGGCGACCACTTCCTCGAGACGGTATGGGGCCGCGGCTACGTGCTGCGCGATCCGGCTCCCCGGGTGAACGCCGCCCTGGCTGAGAAAGCTGCCTAAGCTTTTCACGCCTTTGCACTGACCCAATCAAGAGAGGGCGGATCGCAAGATCCGCCCTTTCGCTATTCAGGCTCGTGCTAGAACAAAAGCGCACAAGCCAAAGAGACAGCCATGATGGATATCCGGGAGCAGCTGGCGCGGGACCTCCTCGATGCCCCGTATGCGGGGCTTTCGAGCCAGAAGAAGAGCGTGATCGACCTGATCGCGGACCAGAAGCCAAGCGGCGTTGGTCCCCTCGCAAAGATCGATGAGCGGGATCGCTGGCAGAAGCTGGCAGATCAGGTTGCGAAGGTGGGCGGATCGTGGAGCTTCATCATCACGTTCGTCGTCGCGCTGCTCTTGTGGGTCGGCTTGAACATCGTGCTGGTTACGCGGGCTTTTGATCCCTACCCATTCATTTTCCTGAACCTCATGCTTTCGATGGTGGCCGCTCTGCAGGCGCCGATCATCATGATGAGCCAGAACAGGCAGGGCATCATCGATCGCGCGGCGGCGGAGCACGATTATGTGGTGAACCTGCGGGCGGAGCTGGAG
>JAUYSA010000276.1 GCA_030696545.1 Hyphomonadaceae bacterium | reverse complement strand
GTAGGGGCGCGAAGCCTTGGTCGGCGTGTCGTTGAACTCGGTCGACATGGCGCGGCAGGCGATGAACCCGGCATAGCCGATCCGGCAGATCGAGGCTTCGGAGCCGCCCGCTATCATCACATCCGCATCGCCCCACTGGATCAGGCGCGCAGAGTCGCCGATCGCATGGGCGCCTGTGGCGCAGGCCGTCACGACTGCGTGGTTGGGCCCCTTGTAGCCGTACTTGATCGAAACCTGACCCGAAGCGAGGTTGATCAGCGCACTGGGAATGAAGAAGGGCGAGACACGCCTCGGCCCCTTCTCATGAAGCTCCACCGCCGTGTCGGCGATCGACTTGAGACCGCCAATGCCCGAGCCGATCATGACGCCGGTGCGGATCCTGTCGTCGTAAGACTCGGGCGTCCATTTGGCGTCTGCGATGGCTTCGTCAGCCGCGGCCATCGCGTAGAGGATGAACTCGTCGACGCGCCGCTGCTCTTTCGGCGACATCGTCTTTTCGGGGTTGAACGAGTCCGGATCGTCGGCCGAGCCGCCGCCGCGACCTGTGGTCCACGGCACCTGCCCGCCGATCTTGCAGGCAAGATCCGACGTGTCGAACAGGTCAACGGTCTTGAGGCCGGACTCGCCCGCGATCAGCTTCTTCCATGACGCCTCGCGGCCATTGGCCAGAGGAGTCACGAGTCCCATGCCGGTAATGACGACGCGCCGCATGATATGGCTCCGAGCCGAGGCGCGCGTCGGTTAGACGCGTTCCTTGATGAAGCGGACAGCGTCGCCGACGGTGCCGATCTGTTCCTGGACGTCGTCCGGGATCTCGATGCCGAACTCTTCTTCGAACGCCATGACAAGCTCGACCAGGTCGAGCGAGTCGGCGCCGAGATCGTCGATGAAGCTGGCCTTCTCGTTGACCTTCTCAGCGTCAACTTCCAGGCGCTCGACCACGATCTTTTTAACGCGCTCGATGACGTCGGACATCTTATTCCCTTCCAGTATCAAGGCCCCAGGGAGCCCGGAAAAACCACGTTGCGGCGCGGTAACACGCCTGAATTTCTTTGACCATAGCCTGCCTCTGACGGGCAGCCTAGATCATCGCCATCCCGCCATTAACGTGCAGGGTTTGGCCCGTCACGTAAGCGGATTCATCCGATGCGAGATAGAGCGCGGCGGCCGCGATGTCAGCCCCCGTCCCCAATCTTCCGGCGGGAATTCCCTTGAGAAGTGCTTCTTTCTGGTCGTCCTTGAGCACATCGGTCATGGGGGTGGCGATGAAGCCGGGGGCGATGCAGTTGGCCGTAATGTTCCGGCTGGCCACCTCCTGGGCGAGTGATTTGGTGAAGCCGATCATGCCCGCCTTGGACGCCGCGTAGTTGGTCTGGCCGGCATTGCCGGTCACGCCCACAACGGAGGTGATTCCAATGATCCGGCCGTGGCGGCGCTTCATCATCCCGCGCATGGCGGCCTTGGCGAGCCGGAAATACGCGCCCAGGTTTACGTTCAGGACAGAGTCCCAGTCCTCGTCCTTCATCCGCATCACAAGACCGTCCTTCGTCAGGCCGGCGTTCGACACAAGGATATCGAGGCCTCCCAGCGCCTCCTCCGCCTGTCCCACCAGCGCCGACGTAGCGACAGGATCGGCCAGGTTGCATGGCAAGATAATGGGCGAGCCGCCAATCTCCGCCGCCGCCTTCTCAAGCGCCTCGACCCGCGTGCCCGATAGCGCGACCTTCGCGCCGGCATCGCTCAGCGCCTGGGCGATCGACCCGCCGATGCCTCCCGAAGCGCCGGTCACGAGAGCAAACCTGCCAGTAAGAATGAACATCACCCGAACCTCTCACCCGCGTCCCCCGCGACGGCGGGGGTCCAGTCCAATAAATGAAGCGCGCGAAGCGCTCGAATTCCCTTGCCGCTTCTGGCCCCCCGCCTTGGCGGGGGACACGACGACAAAGGCCACACAACAATCATCCAATCGACTTCGCAAACGCCTCAAGATCTGCCGGCACGTTCAACGCCACCGTCTCGGCCTCCGGCGCATTCCGCTTCACCATGCCCGATAGCTGCTTGCCGGCGCCGGTCTCGACGAACTTCGTGACGCCGCCCCCGCCCTTCTCCGGCGACTCTGCCATCCACTGCACGCTCTCACGCCAGCGCACGCGGCCCGTCACCTGCTCGACCAGCAAACGGCGGATATCCACAGGCTCGGAAATCGGCCGCGCCGTTACGTTCGCCACCACGGGCACAACAGGCCTGTTGATGGTCGCAGCGGCAAGCGCCTTCTCCATCTCGACAGCAGCCGGAGCCATAAGCGGAGAATGGAATGGCGCAGACACCGGCAACGAAATGGCTTTTACGCCTTTTGCCTTCGCCGCAGCGATCGCAGCCTCGACACCGGCCTTCGACCCCGAAATCACGACGTTTCCAGCATTGTTGTCGTTAGCCACCACGACAGTGCCCGCCGCCGAGCCTTCCAGCGCAATGATCTCGGCGATCTCCACATCGACCTTGCCGATCAGCGCCGCCATGGCGCCCGTGCCTGCCGGGGCGGCCGCCTGCATCGCCTGCCCGCGCTTGCGCAGCAGCTTCGCGGCATCCGTCACGCTGAGCGCACCGGCAGCGGCGAGCGCGGAGTATTCACCCAGCGAGTGCCCGGCAACGTAGGCAGCTTGCGAAATTTTCACCCCGAACCCGGCCTCAAGCGCACGAGCCACCGCCAGGCTGACCGCCATAAGCGCCGGCTGGGCATTCGCCGTTAGCGTCAGTGTCTCGATCGAGCCGCTCCAGATCAGATCCGACAGCTTCTCGCCCAGCGCTGCGTCAACTTCATCGAACACAGCCTTCGCGGCGGGAAAAGCATCCGCCAGCTCCTTGCCCATGCCGACAGCCTGGCTGCCTTGGCCGGGGAAGATGAAAGCAAAGGACATGGAAAACGCCTTGGAATCGGTGCCGGGACAGGCTTTTCCTATGAACTGGGGCGTTTGCGCGCAAGGTGAACAGGCTTTGAGCCTGTGGAGCGCTTGATTCCGGCCCCTTTTACTGTATTGAGCCCGCTTCCAGTGAGAGGCGGTCCCAAGGCCCATCCGGGTGCTCGGGATCCATCGTGGCCGGTCCGCCCTTCGGACCGGAGGCGCCGCCCCTCCA
>JAUYSA010000235.1 GCA_030696545.1 Hyphomonadaceae bacterium | reverse complement strand
TTCATCATCGGCGTCGGCAGAACGTGAGCGTTCGCGCCGCCCACATAACGGTAAAGCGGCAGGCCCGAAGCGTTCGCAGCAGCCTTCGCAACAGCTAGCGAAACCCCAAGGATCGCATTGGCCCCGAGGCGCGACTTGTTCGGCGTGCCGTCGAGTTCGATCAGCGCCGCGTCGATCGCGCGCTGGTCAGTTGCGTCCATACCCAGCAGCTCCGGGAAGATCTCATCGTTGACCGCAGCCACCGCTTTCTGGACGCCCTTGCCCATATAACGCGACTTGTCGCCATCGCGCAGTTCGACAGCTTCATGAGCGCCCGTTGATGCGCCTGATGGAACCGCGGCGCGGCCGGTCGAGCCGTCTTCCAGGGTGACTTCCGCCTCGACCGTCGGATTACCCCGGCTGTCCAGGATTTCCCGTGCATAGACGTCGATGATCTCGGTCACTGGCCTGTCCCTCGGCTGATGGGCGAACGCGAACCCGGAGGACCTGCTCCCACGGGCGAAAAGCGTGCCTGCTATGTCTTGAACCGCCCCGGCTTGCAATGCCGCGGCCAGACGTTGCGGAAATCAACGCCAGAAAAGCAAACGGCCGCAGAAGCGGCCGCCAGCGTCTCGAATGATTGGATCAGGCGAGGACTATTCCTCGTCCTTGGCCTTCAGGATCTGTTTGCCACGGTACAGGCCCGTTTTCGGGTCGACGTGGTGCGGACGGCGCAGTTCGCCCGATTCCTTGTCTTCCACGTAGGAAGAGGTCGGCAGACGGTCGTGCGAACGGCGCATGCCGCGCTTGGAGGGGGATGTTTTGCGCTTTGGGACGGCCATGATTGCCTCGGAATCGGCAGGAAACGGGTTGAAAACGGGCCCTGCCCGTCTTTGCGAGCGGGCGTCATACGCGCATCGGCCCCGGCCTGCAAGCGGCTAGCGAGTTATGGGCCGCCCCACCCTGCGGGCTGAAAACCGGCGATCCGCCCCGCTCCGCCTCCCCGATGGGAATTCCCCCACGGGGCGACCGCCCATTACGCCTCAACTGGCTTCAAGAGTCGCCGCGATCCGCCGTAGCAGCAGGGCCGGTTCCGTCGGCTTTGAAAAAACGGGAACAAGCGGGTGCAGATCCCTCAGCTCTGGCGGCAGACCCATTCCGGTGTGGACGACAACCGCTGTCCCTATCGGAAGCGCCGCCAGCACTGGGCCGACGGTCCCGTCTGGCAGGTTTACATCCAGTATCGCCCCGTCCGGCGCCTCATTACCGATGAAATCGAGCGCTTCGGCCACAGACGCCGCCGGCCCGATCGCAACGGCACCGGCTTCCTCGATCGCCATTATGAGATCGAATGCTATGAACGGCTCATCCTCAACAACGAGGATACGCGCGCCTTTTAGAGACGTGGGAGCCGCGGACGACGCCATCAGTTCGCCAACCGATCGAGTGACACACGCAGTTCGATCTCAACGCCCAGCGGATTCCACGCATAGTCGATGGTGCCGCCCAACTGTCCCTTGGCGCTCATCTGGGCAAGGTCAGCGCCGAAGCCCTTGCGCTGTGGCGGTTGCTCGATCGCCGGGCCGCCGCGTTCGACCCAGTTCAACACCATCGCTCGCCCCTCGATACGCCAAGCTAACGAAACCTGTCCTTTCGATTCCGACAAGGCGCCGTACTTGGCGGCGTTGGTCGCCAGTTCATGAAGGACGAGCGCAAGACTGGTGGCGCCGTTTGGCCCGACCGACACCTCCGGACCTTCCAGTCCGAGTTGCAGCTCGCGGTTGCTGACGTGAGGCGCCAGAATCCGGTCCGCCATAACGGCGACAGTCGTATGCATCGCCTTCTGATCTTCTGACGCTATCGTAGGGCGGATGAGCTGATGCGCGTGAGCGAGCGCGCGCAGCCGGCCCGAAAGTGTCTGCGCCATGATTTCCGTCGTGCCTGATGTGCGTGCGGTCATCGTGACCATCCCGACGGCGATCGCGAACAGGTTCTTCACGCGATGGTTCAATTCTCGCAGGATCACGAGCCGGCCTTCTTCGGCCTGCTTGCGCTCTTCGATCTCGCGCTGCGCGCGTTCGTACAGGCGGGAATTGTCGATGCCGATCGCCGCCTGTGCCGCCACGCCGACTATCAACTGCTCGTCGCTGGCGTCGAACACGCCAGCATCGGGATGTCCGAAAAGCAGTCCTCCAAGCACCTCACCGGAACGGGAGATAACTGGCGCAGCAAGATAGCTGCGAACGGGAAGGTGGCCTTCGGGCATACCCTTAAACGGCGCATTCTTGCCGTAGCGCGGATCCTTGGTGATGTCGTCAGACCGTACGATGCCAGTGCCGTGGAACGTCGGAGCGAAGACGGCGGTGGGACGCGGCATGGGAAACTTGTTGAAATGCTCGCGCGGCACGCCGGACACGGTATAAAGCTGATAGGCGCCGCCATCGCGGGTCTGGATGTTGTACAAAAACGCTCCGAACTGCGCGCCGATCAGCGAGACGCCGACATCCGTGACCATCTGGACGAGCCGTTCAAGATTCAGTTCGGCGGCAACGCTGGCGGCGGTGCGGTTCAGAATTTCCAGAAGACGCTTCTGCTGCTGCAGTTCGATCGCCGTGCTATCGAGTTCGGCGACGTTGGTGTTGATGCCGAACCAGCAGGTGATGACCCCAGACTCGTCCCGAAGCGGCTGCACGCGCGTGAGAAAAGTTCGATAAATTCCATCAGCGCCGCGCAGCGGAAATGTCATTTCCGCTGGTTCGCCAGCCCGCAGTACATCGGCCCAGCCAGCAGCGACTCGCGGTAGATGTGCTGGATCGTGGATGCTTTCCCACTTGGTCTCGCCGACCTTATCAAGCGATGTGCCAACATAGTCCCGCCAACGGCGGTTGGCCCACGCGATGCGGCCGGAAGGGCTCGCGATCCAGGCCATTTCCGGCAGGTTTTCCGCCATCGCAGCGAAATCTGCCTGGAACGGAACGGCTGGTGAAATCGCTGCTGCGCTCATGCGCCGGCATTCCTCCCGCGGGTTGCCCTAGAGAAAGCCTACATGGCTCGCCCCAGAATGGGCAGAGCTAATCTAGACGAGGCGGCTCTTGTCGCGGGCAGCCGCGATAAAGCTGGCGAATAGCGGATGCGGGTTGAATGGACGCGACTTCAGCTCGGGATGGAACTGCACACCGATGAACCAGGGATGGTCCGTGAGTTCCATGATTTCCGGCAGCTTCCCGTCAGGCGACATGCCTGAGAAAACGACGCCGTGCGGCGCCAGTTTCTCGATGATGTCCGCGTTCACCTCGTAGCGGTGCCGGTGACGTTCCGAAATGCTTTGCGAACCATAGATGTCGGCAACGCGCGTACCCTTAGTCAGAACAGCCGGGTAAGCGCCAAGGCGCATCGTGCCGCCGAGATCTCCATCGGCGGTGCGGACTTCCTTCGTGTTGCCCCGAACCCATTCACCCATCAGGCCCACTGCGGGGTAATCAGGCTTTCCGAATTCAGTAGTGCCGGCACCTGAAATGCCCGCGAGGTTGCGAGCAACTTCGATCACCGCCAGCTGCATGCCGTAGCAGATGCCGAAGCACGGCAGCTTGTGGCGGCGGGCATATCCGGCCGCGCGCATTTTTCCTAGCGCGCCGCGTTCACCGAACCCACCGGGCAGCAGCACCCCATCTACGCTGTCGAGTTCCGAGAGATCGGCATTGGGATCGTCGTAACGGTCGGACGGGATCCAGGTGAGGTTCACCTTCACCCGGTTGGCAAGACCGCCATGGCCAAGAGCCTCGACGACAGATTTGTAGGCGTCGTGGAGAGCGACGTATTTGCCGACGATTGCGATGCGAACTTCGCCATCCGGATTGCGGAGCGTTTGCGAAGTTTGGATCCAGTGCTTGAGGTCAGGCGTCGTCTGCTTCTCGAGCCCGAAGTGGCGGAGCACTTCATGGTCGAGCCCGCGTGCGTGATATTCGAGCGGGACTTCGTAGATGTGCTGGGCGTCGAGCGCTTCAATAACGGCTTCCGGGCGTACGTTGCAGAACAGCGCCAGCTTCCTGCGCTCTTCCGGCGGGATCGGCATCGGCGCGCGGCACAGCAGGATATCCGGCTGGATACCGATAGAACGCAGCTCCTTCACGGAGTGCTGTGTTGGCTTGGTCTTAAGTTCGCCGGCGGTTGCAATGTAAGGCAGCAGTGTGAGGTGGATGAACAGGCTGGCTTCGCGGCCGAGTTCCTGGCTGAGCTGGCGGATGGCTTCAAAGAACGGCAGGCCTTCGATGTCGCCGACCGTGCCGCCGACTTCGACAAGGACGAAGTCCACATCATCGGTGTCAGCCTTCACGAATTCCTTGATGGCATCGGTGACGTGCGGAATCACCTGCAGCGTCGCGCCGAGATAGTCGCCGCGGCGCTCTTTCTCGAGGATCGACTTGTAGATGCGTCCGGTGGTCGTGTTGTCGGTTTTGCGCGCTGAAACGCCGGTGAAGCGCTCGTAGTGACCGAGATCGAGGTCGGTCTCGGCGCCGTCATCCGTAACGAAGACCTCCCCGTGCTGGGTCGGCGACATCGTGCCGGGATCGACGTTCAGATATGGGTCGAGTTTGCGCAGCCGAACGCGGTAGCCGCGCGACTGTAGCAGGGCGCCAAGCGCTGCCGAGGCAATGCCCTTCCCGAGGGAGGACACAACGCCTCCCGTGATGAAGATGAAACGCTTCATGACGGATGCTCAGTTTAATGATTCGCCGGCCTCAGGCGAGAGGCCTGTAGCCGAACTTCGGGCGACTAGTTGTTCGATCCACCGTTTTCCGGCGCAGGCGCCGGTACGGTGGGCGTAGTTGTCGCAGGGGCGGGAGCTGTCGGCGCCGGCGCGGTGTTGGTTGCCGGAGCCGGCGTGTTGCTGCGGGGAGCCAGTGGATCGACAGCCGGCGCAGGTGCGGGCGTGGCCGGCGCGGTGGTTGCGGGCGCCGTCGTGACGGGAGCGGTGGTCGTTGCCGGTGCGCCGGTCAGCGGATTGAAAGGATCGACCGGAAGCTGCTGTTGCTGCTGCTCCAGCGTGCTGGGAGCGGCGTTGGCTTCATTGTTGAGGCGGGTCATTGCGACGCTGGTAAAAAAGAAGACGCCAGCGAGGATCATGGTGACGTTGACCAGGACGCCAGCCGCGCCACGTCCGGAGATCACTCCGCCCGTGCCGCCGCCGCCCATGCCGAGGGCCCCACCCTCAGAACGCTGCAACATGACGGCTACGACGAGCGCGACGCACGCGATCATGTGGATGGTGAGCAGGACTGCGAGCATACGTTGGGCCGCCGTAAACTGAATTTGACCGCGTCAAAGCACGTTGCCGGGGTGCGGCCAAGCCCCCTGCCAGCTTTTCATATGGGTCCGGGGATCGCTGGGCGCTAAGCGGCGCCCTGAGCGATCTTCAGGAAATCCGCCGCTTTAAGGCTGGCGCCGCCCACCAGCGCCCCGTCCACCCCGGCCACGGCCACGAGTTCCCTAGCGTTGTCAGGCTTAACAGAGCCGCCGTAAAGCAGCCGGATCGCCCTCCCGGCTTCGCCAAAACGCTGCGATAGGGCGTTTCGGATGAAACCATGGACTTCGGCTACCTGGGCGATAGTCGGCGTACGCCCTGTTCCGATCGCCCAGACCGGCTCGTAGGCCACAACCACCTCAACTTGATCTGCCGCTGCCGGGACTGAGCCTGCCAGCTGGGCCGCGATCACGTCCAAAGTCCGGCCTTCGTCCCGCTCGGAAAGGCTTTCGCCGACGCAGATAATGGGCGTCAGGCCGGCACGGAGGACCGCCGAGGCCTTTGCGGAAACTTCCGCATCTGTCTCACCATGCAGCGTCCGGCGCTCGGAATGGCCGACAATTACATATCTGGCCCCGATATCGGCCCACATCTCGGCGCTGATGTCGCCGGTAAAAGCCCCGGACTTCTCGGGATGGCAGTCCTGCCCGCCCAGCCCGATTCCTGAACCACGAAGAGCTTCGCCCACGGCGGCCGCGAGTGTAGCCGGAGGACAGATCACCAAATCCACCGCGCCAAGCGCGTTAGCACCCTCGACCATGGCGCGTACCTCGGAAAGCGAGGCCGCGAGGCCATTCATCTTCCAATTTCCCGCAACCAGCTTCTTCCGAAAGGTCATTCACCTGCCCCGATGCGGCGACGGCGGCGTCACGCCTGGAGACTGCTCCAGGGAGGCCACGCTGTATTGTCGCATTTTCCTGTGGCGAACTGGTTTCCCCTCCGCCGCAAAATGCTCTAGCAAGCCGTGTTCCAGCGGACAACCTTCGGGGGAGCCGCCAAGTATCAGGGAGTTACGCCGATGATCGGCGGTATTCGCAAGTTTGCCAAATCCAAGTGGGCGCTCGTCCTGCTGTTCATTCCCCTGATCATCAGTTTCGGCATCTTCGGATTCCAGGACCCGTTCAGCGGCATCACCGGCGGCGGGCTGAGTCGCGTGGGCGACCGTGAGATCCATGCGCGCGACCTTAACGAGGAGTTGAGCGCCGAGATTGAAGCGATCCGCCAAGAGGACGGCCGCGTGCTGACCCAGGCAGATGCGATCCGTGAAGGTGTGGCGCAGCAGGTTTTGTCGCGACTTGAATACCGCAACATGATCCTCGCCTATGCTGAGAAAACCGGAATTCAAGCCAGCAGGCAGGCCGTGGCCGACCTCCTGATCAACCGTGCGGGGGCGTTCAAGGATGCGCTTGGCCGTTTCAATCTGGATGCGGTGCGGTCCCGCGCGAACGCCCAGAACATGTCCCTCAAGGATTTTGAAGATGCCATTCGTGACGACCTGACCG
>JAUYSA010000135.1 GCA_030696545.1 Hyphomonadaceae bacterium | reverse complement strand
GCTCATCGTCTTGCGCTTGTAGTCGAGCACGCTGAGTACGATCGGCACGTTGGCGGCGACGGCGATGTGATAGAAGCCGCTCTTCCATTCGTTTACGCGGGCGCGTGTGCCTTCGGGCGGGATGGCGAGCACCATGCTGTCTGCGGCGCCGATCGCGTCGGCCATGATCTTCACCACGTCATTGCTTTGGGAGCGGTCGATTGGCACGCAGCCAAGCGCCTTGATGATCCAGCCGAAGGGGCCTGTGGTGAGGCTCTTCTTGCCCATCCAGCGCAGGCGGATGCGATAATAGCCTGCGGCCACGAGCATCTGGAGGCCATCCCAGTTGGATGTGTGGGGGGCGGCCACCAGCACCATCTTGTCGATCGCGGGCCAGTCGCCCTGCATCCGCCATCCGGTGAGCTTCAGGTAAACGATGCAGCACGCGCGCACGAAGTTGGAGAATAGTCCCTTCGACGGGGTTGGCCGTGCGGTCGATGGGGCGATTGCGGTGTGCCGTGTCATGGTTCTCGCTCTTGTGCGCAATCGATCAAAATAAAAGCGGCGCGCGGTGTCGTTGACAGCCGCGCGCCGCGTGAGAGCCCCGCATCGCGCCCGAGTGTAGCGAGCAGCCGGGACGATAGGGCTCTGTCCCTATTTCATGTCCTTCATCGCCGCTGCCGGCTTGAAGGCGGCCGATGTTCTGGCCGGGATGTTGATCGCCATGCCGGTGGCCGGATTGCGGCCCTCGCGCGCGGCGCGTGTCTTGGCGACGAAAGTGCCGAAGCCCGAGATCGCGACCTGCTCACCCTTTCGGAGGTTTGCGGTGATCGTGTCGAACACGGCATCGACGATGCGTGTAGCTTCCGTCTGTTTCAGGCCTGTGGAATCCGAGATCGACTTTATGAGATCGGACTTGTTCATAGGCTCGCTCCCCCCAATGGGTTCGAAACCACCGCTGAGAAGCGGCCTTGAACAGATCAGGCTGCCGTTTGGAGAGATTCTCAAGTCCGGATTTCGGGAAATAGCCTGAAAAAGTGGGCTATATCCCCAAAATCCAGCCTTCTTCGGCCGAAACCGCAGCTTTTTGCTTGTCCGACAGCTTGGCTTCACCAGCGAACATGGTGGCCAGCTTTCCGCTGGCGTCACGTTCGGCAAGCGCTTCGCAGAGCATGCGGACCTGCGCCTCATCGCGGATTTCGGAGGCTTGCTGATTGGTGGCGTTCAGCGTGGTGAGGACTTCAGCCACGACGACGCGCGTATCGGCCAGGGCTTCGGAATCGAGCTTGGCGAGCGGCAGGTCGAACGGCCAGATTTTCAGCGCGGGGAATTTCTCACGCAGGCGTTCCATGGCCGGAATGCCGGTCATGGCCTGGCCGCCGATGGCGCCGGCGTAGGCGATCTTCCACACGGGTTGCGGACGGGCTTTCTTCGCGGCCAGCGCGGCTTCTTCCACGATGCGGAATTCGGCGATGTCGCCTTTGCCGTGCTCGCGAGTCTTCTTCACGGAGAGCGTGGTGAGCTCGTCCTTCTTCGAGCAGCCCCAGAACGGGAAGGGGCCATCCGAGATGAGACGGTTCATCCGCGCCGCGAGAGCGAAGCGGTTGTTGGTGTTGTCGGGCTTGTCCTTCATTTCCTTGAGCAGGAAATCACGCAGCGACTTGCCGGGCTCGCCCTTGAGCTTGAGAGCTTCGGACGTGCCGGCCGGGAAGCCGAGCGGGAAGTCCACGCCGACGAGCACGCGGTCGCCGCGCTTGAGGCAGCGGTTCAGAAGCTCGGTCAGCTCCTCAATGGCCTTGGCGCGCGTGGGCGGGTTGGTGGCCTTGAAGGTCAGCTTGAGGCGCGAATCCGGGGTGAGCGCACCGATCCAGATGGAGTCGGCGCCCGTCGCTGGTTTGGAGGCGGCGCTCCAGTCAACCATCACGTAGCTTTCAAACAGGCGGGCCATAGGCTGGTCTTCTTTCAACAGGGTGGTCGCGCAGGCGCGGCCGGAGGGACATAGGGCCGCGTTCAGCGCGGCGGGAACTCTTGTAGGGAATATGAACTGCGGGGGATGGAAGTCCCGCCGCTATATGGGGGTACTAGCCGGTAATATCGAGCATGGGGCCGGTGGTTCCTCCGCGCCGGGGAGCGATAGAGGCGACAAGCCGCCCGTCCATCCGCCGGTATCAATCTGGTAGCCGATTTGGGGCGGGGAAATCCAGCCTGACGTGAGCGACTACCCGAAAGATTGATTCCGGGGCTGCCGGACTCGCCGATCTGGTTTGCCGCTGCTGCTCACGGGTTGTTACGGATCACATCACGCGGGATGTTTCAGTTGCAGTAACGGAAGGTTCGGCGTGACCTGTAATTCGACGTATTTTCAACGCTGTATGGATTGAAAGATACCGTAACCAAGCTTGATGGCCCCGCCAATTGTGCAGCTGCGTTATTCGCGTATCTGCTGCCTCTGCACCGCGAGGTGTATCGGAGGGTGTTCAGTGAAGCGTACCGAAATCTCGGCCAGAACGGCCACAGTCGTCGGCAGCCATCAGGGCAAGGTCCGGGTTGGCGTTATCGGCGCGGGTGTGTTCGGCGGCTACCACGCGCAGAAGTTCGCGTCCTCCCTTCACGCAGAATTCGTCGGCGTGTTTGACCTCAACACTGAGGCCGCGGGCAAGGTTGTCGCCAAGGTCGGCAAGGGCGAGGTGTTTGCCTCGTTCGAAGCGATCGCTGCTGCTTGCGACGCGCTCGTGATCGCGACCCCTGCCTCCAGCCACGCCATGCTGACGCGCAAGGCTCTTGAAGCCGGGAAGCATGCGCTCGTCGAAAAGCCGCTCGCGCTCACTGGCGCCGAAGCCCGCCAGCTCGCCAAGATGGCGCTGGAGCGTGACCTCGTTCTCTCCGTTGGCCACCAGGAGCGTCTGGTGTTCGAAGCGATGGGCCTGTTCGCCACGGGCGAGCGTCCCAAGCGCGTTGAAGCTGTCCGCATGGGCCCGGCGTCGCCGGATGGCCGCTGCGAAGACGTCAGCGTTGTGTTCGACCTGATGATCCATGATCTCGATCTAGCGGCTGAACTGTTCGGCGGCGATGTGAAGGCTGCGGATGGCGAAGGTCATTCGGCGCACACGCGCCTGCTGGATCACGCGTCGGCCGAGCTGCACTTTGCCAACCTGGGCCACGCCAGGCTTACGGCGTCGCGTTGCGCCGAGAAGCGCGAGCGCTGGATGAAGATCGAGTACGCGTCGGGCGTCGTCGAGATCGACTTCATCACCCGCAAGGTAGTGAACACGACGAAGTTCAATATCCGCGCTGATGTGTCGGAAATCCTGCCGGACCCACTGAAGGCTGCGGATGAGGCTTTCGTTGCTGCTATCCAGGGCCGTGCGGCTCCGGTGATCACGGGCGGCGTTGGCGCTCGTGCGGCTGCGATGGCCGAGCTGGTCGAGACCTGCGCGCTGGCGGCCACCGCCGTCGTGGCGGCCTAGGCTTTCCGCCAAACGCCTGATAAGCAGCGCGCGTTGTCGCATATCCTTGCGATTCCGCAGTTATTGCCCAGATTTCGACTGTGGCCTGAACCGCGTTCCTTCCCGACCTGCCAACGGAGCTCCCCATGGCCAAGAAGCCGACGGCGCGCGTCGAGTTCGCGTTTTTCAACGTCATCTATGAAGACGGCAGCCAGCGTTCCAACCGCAAGGTGTCGGCCGACGTGCTGAACGCCTACGACAAGGACGCCGCGATCCGCGAGGCTATCGAAGCGCAGGACAAGGCGATCTCCGAAAAGTCGGGCCTGCCGCCGCTGGCGATCAAGTCGATTTCGGCAGCGAAGTAATGGCGCGTTGCGCTTACGCCATGGCGGCCTAGCCTCCGCTCCTTAAAACGGGAGTGACGGATGCCGGACCTGGGTTCCACCGAAATGACGATGCTGTGGGCGAGCCTCCTGCTGGGGTTCGTCTATCTGGTTGCGGCTGACGTCGCCAACGTGGCGAAGCGCGGGCTTGGCTGGGCGCTGGGGGCGCGCGATGAAGCCGCGGCGGACGCGGGGCCGCTGGCCGGGCGGCTGGAGCGGGCGTGGAAGAACTATCTCGAGACGCTGCCGATCTTCGTGGGTGCGGTGCTGGTGGAAGCTTCGGCCGGACATGGCAGCGGGCTCGGCCCGTTGGGAGCGCAGCTCTACTTCTGGGCGCGCGTGATCTACCTGCCGGCCTACGCAACGGCCGTGCCGTATGTGCGGACCGTGTCGTGGCTGGTGTCGATCGCGGGGATTGTCCTGCTGCTGCTGGCGTGCGTACCGGGCCTCTGAGGCAAATACTGCAGCGGCTGACGCAAGGGCGCCGGTTGCGCGCCGAGGCTGCGGGCGTAGCCTCCAACCCAAATTGCAGGTGAGGTGACTAATGCCGGATCTCGGCTCTACCCAAATGAGCATGTTGTGGGCGAGCCTTGTGCTGGGCTTCGTCTATCTGCTGGCTGCGGCTTTTGTCTCTATCACCCAGCGCGGGACGAAGTGGGCTGCGGGGCCGCGTGATGGCTCTACGCCGCCGCTGAATGCGGTGGGTGGGCGGCTTGATCGCGCGTGGAAGAATTATCTCGAAACCCTGCCGGTGTTTGTCGGCGCCGTGTTCGTGCAGGCCGCCTCAGGCCACGACAGCGCGTTGGCGCCGCTGGGCGCGCAGCTCTACTTCTGGGGTCGCGTCGCCTACCT
>JAUYSA010000101.1 GCA_030696545.1 Hyphomonadaceae bacterium | reverse complement strand
CGAACGGCAGCAGGTAGTGCAGTGAGAAGAAGCGATTGAGCGTGGCGTCGCCGATCGCCGGACCACCCATCAGGTAGGTTTTGACGGGCTCGCCGACCAGCGGGATAGCGCCAATCAGGTTGGTGATAACGGCCGAGCCGTGGAACGACATCTGGCCCCAGGGCAGCACATAGCCCATGAACGCCGTCGCCATCATCAGGAAGTAGATCACGACGCCGAGGATCCAGATGACCTCGCGCGGGTTCTTGTAAGAGCCGTAGTACATGCCGCGGAACATGTGGATGTACACGGCAAGGAAGAACATCGAAGCGCCGTTGGCGTGGATGTTACGGATCAGCCAGCCGAAGTCGACGTCGCGCATGATGCGCTCGACTGAGGCGAACGCCATCTGCGTGTTGGCCACATAGTGCATGGCCAGCACGATGCCTGTCACGATCTGGATCATGAGGCAGACGGCAAGGATGCCGCCGAACGTCCACCAGTAGTTGAGGTTCTTCGGCGTCGGGAAATCCATAAGATCCGCACCGAAGCGGATGATGGGCAGACGCTCATCCATCCATTTGGTGAAGCCGGTCTTCGGTTCGTAGGTCGATGGTCCGCTCATGAGCCCCTTCCCCTACTACAACGAAATCTTGATCATGGATGGCGACGAATACTCGTAGTTCGGGATCGCCAGATTCTTTGGCGCCGGTCCCTTACGAATGCGTCCGGAGGTGTCGTAGTGCGAGCCGTGGCATGGGCAGTACCAGCCGCCGAATTCGCCAACCGACCCTTGCGCGGGACCAACCGGCACGCAGCCAAGGTGCGTGCACGTGCCCGACGTCACGAGGATCGCCGGATTGAGATTGCCGTCCAGCATCTTCATGAGGCGGCTGTCGTCCGTAGCCGGATCGATCATCTTCGCGGTGTCGTCGGCCTTGGCGCGGGCGATCTCGGCCGGCGTGCGGTGACGGATGAAGAAGGGCTGGCCGCCGATCAGCACGCGGATCTCGCTGCCGAGCGGCACTTTCGAGACATCGACTTCAGCGCTCGACAGGGCGCGCGTGTCAGCCGCCGGGGCGAGTTGCTGGATGAAGGGCCATGCCACCGCAGCGACGCCGCCAGCGGCCACCGTTGCGGCTGCAATGTGAATGAAGTCGCGGCGCGTTTCGCCGGCAGGGACGCCCGTAGCTGTAGCGGCCTTTGAACCGTGTTCCGACACACGAGTCTCCCATGCTATCCGGAGCGTTGGACGCCTTATTACCGCCACACAGGGAACCCCCTACGTGGCGAGGTGTCGCAAGAAAGCCCCCTGCGTAGCGGAACCGTCTAAAGTGCGACTCGCTCTCTATCAACCGGATATCCCTCAGAATCTTGGGGCAAGCCTACGGTTAGCGGCGTGCCTTGGCGTCGCAGTCGACATTATCGAGCCTTGCGGCTTCCCTTTGACCGACAAAGCGCTGCGCCGAACCGCGATGGACTATGGGGAAAACGTCGAAACCGTTCGACATGACGGGTGGTCGGCCTTTCTCGATTCGAAAAGGTCATCGCCAGGCCGCATCGTCCTCTTCACCACCAAAGGCGCGGTTACACTCGACAGCCACGCCTTCCAGCCGGGGGATACCCTGCTCTTCGGCCGCGAATCTGCGGGTGTCCCCGATGACGTTCATGCCGCAGCCGATGCGCGGGTCCGCATAGCGCTTTCGCCGGGCGCCCGATCGCTGAACGTGTCGATGTCGGCGGGAATCGCCCTGTGGGAGGCGTTGCGCCAGACTGGCCAGCTTCCTCGCGGCTAGCTGCCCGCGAGGTAATCTTCCGCCCCGCATATAGCGATGACTTCGCGGACGACAGTCGTGAATCTGGCTTTCTGGGGCGGCGAGAGCTCTTCCATCATCTTTTCCGTTTCGCCGTCTTCACCCTGCGCGCCGAGAACGACGATATCGAAAAGCTCCTTGTCGAGCTTTTCGTCCGAGCTTCTTGCGAAGCACTCGCAAACTTCGACGGTTTCGCCCTCGGCGATGCACTGTTCAGTGATCACCTTCTTGCCGACCTCGTTCTGGCTGCAGGCAGCCAGTCCCAATGCGGCGATAGTCATAAGTAGGCGGCGCGCCATTGCGTGCTTCAACCTGTCCCCGAGTAACGACGCGGCGCTTCTACCTGCCGGCGCCAGGCGCAACAATGCGCTAGTTCGGCGTTTCGCATTCCAGCTGACGGGTGGCGACGAGGCTGGAATGCTCGAAACGCTCATTATAGGGGAGCGCGAGCATGATGGCGTCGGCTTCGTCTTCCTTGCCCTGCGCCTGAAGGATCAGGGCTTCCTGAATTTTCGGGTTGATCTCCCCGGCCGCCAGCAACTCATCAACCTTGGTCGCCTGGCATTCGCAATGCGCCTGCTCCCCGCCGCCGTCGACGCAGAGCTTCGCCAGTTCAACATGCTCGGCGCTGAGCGGCGGCGTGCTCTCGCCGCATGCCGACACCGCCAAAACCATAGCCGCCAGAGCCAGAACCCGCGCCATCAGCAATCCCTGCCACTCTTCCCTGCCCCACTGGCGCGAGCCTAATCAGCTTTCCCCGGGGGAGAAACCTGAAATGTCTGCAACCTGGACTCGGCCACCGGAACGCACCCGCTTGCAGCCGATGGCTTGCACCGGCTAGCTAACCGGCATGTCACACGCCATCGCACCCGACGACACCTCCAGCCTTGAGCAGCGCAAGGCGCGCGCCGTCGGCTGGTTCCAGACCCTGCAGGCCGACATCATTGCGCGCTTCGAGGCTCTGGAAGATGAGGCTGGCCCGCCGCTTTATAAGGGGCCAGCGGGACGGTTCGAGAAAACGCCGTGGAAGCGCGGCGACGGCGCCGAGGATCTTGGCGGCGGTACGATGGCCGTCATGCATGGGCGTCTGTTCGAGAAAGTGGGCGTGCATGTGTCGTGCGTCTATGGCGCGTTCTCTCCTGAATTCGCCAAAAGCATACCGGGGGCCGACAAGTCGGGCGGCAAGTTCTGGGCGAGCGGGATCTCGCTGATCGCCCACATGCATTCGCCCCGCGTGCCGGCGGTTCACATGAATACGCGGATGCTTGTGACATCCGACGCATGGTTTGGCGGCGGGGCGGACCTGACGCCGCTGCTCGCATATCAGCGCCAGCAGGATTTTCCGGACGCGATCCAGTTCCACGATTCAATGCGCGCGGCGTGCGAAGGACATCCGGGCGCCGACTACGAGGCGTTCAAAAAGCACTGCGAGGAGTATTTCTACCTGCCCCACCGCGACGAACCGCGCGGCATCGGCGGCAT
>JAUYSA010000082.1 GCA_030696545.1 Hyphomonadaceae bacterium | reverse complement strand
GTGCCGCCGCACATGGCGACGACAGTCGCGGCTAGCAGGGCTCGTTTCATTTGCTGACCTCGCAAGGCGCCAATGTTGATTCAAGATCACGCATCAGACGCGGTAGAAATTGTTTATGCAATATGGACGAAGCCTTCGCGCTGCTCTTCACGTAACACCCTAGAATGCCGCGGTTGCGCGTTCGATAGAGCTGGCTGTCTCTTCAGCGATCGGGGCAAGGCTGTGGGCCACCGAAAATGGGCCTTTGAACCAGAAGGTTGAACCGCTTACACCGTCACTCTCGACGCCGATCTCGCCGTCCATAGCCGGTCGGCCTAGCCGCCAGCTGATTTGGGCCGACAGAGCCCGACTCGGAGTTCGATCTCCGTCCATTCTACCCGGGCATGAGGCATCCCCACGTTGTCGCCGGCGCGGACAAAGCGGGCGACCTGATGAACTTCGGTGTCTGCGAGCAAGATGGCAGTAAGCAATTCCACACGATCCAGGGGCATATTCGGTTGAGAGCCAGTTCGTAGCCACGGGTGACCGATATGCCGCGCAATCGACAGAAGCGCGCGCAACACGCGCCATCTGGGTCGGCATTGACCGAGCCGAAAGCGATTGTTGCGACGGCGATGCCGCTTTCCGCCATCCCGGTTGCGCCCGAGACGGTGGAGGTGGCCTTGGCGGAAATCGGCAAGATCGCCCAACAGGCGCTCAACGAGCAATCAAGGCTCTCCGAAATCGCCGGGGTCGGCACGTGGACCTTCACCCCCGCGACCGATGTGCTCGAGTCGTCGCCAGCCTGGGCGAATGTCCTGGCTCAGGCCGGGGTGGAGCCAATCGCGAGCGGCGAGGAGTTCCGACGGGTTTGTCACCCTGAAGATGCCGCGTCCGCGCGGGAGGCCTTACAGACGACAACGGAAGGCGGCGCTCCGGGGGCATTCACTTATCGGGTCAAGGCGCGTAGCGGTCGATGGATCAGCATCCGTTGTCATATTTACGCGGAACCCCTCCCAAACGGGCGGAAGGTGCTTCTTGGGATCAGCCAAAATATCACAGAGCTTGTAGAAGCGCGGGACGCTGCACTCGCCAGTGAGCACCGCAGCGAGCTGGCGCGGAACGAGGCCGAAGCGCTGGCCAAGCGGCTGAAGGTGGCGCTGCACGCCGCGAACGCCGCCGTCGTCGAGATCAATTACGATGCCGGCACGGTGTGGATGTCGCCTCAGTTTGTAGAAGTGGTTGGCTGGACGCTAACTTTCCAAGAGGCGCGCCAACCAGCGTGGCCATTCGTCCATCCGGATGACCGGGCCATTGTCGAAGCTGGCGTAAAGAGTTCGCTCGCCGGGGCTGCTCCGGAACCGGTGGAAGTTAGAATCCGCCAGCTTGACGGTACAGAGCGGTGGATCCGGATATGCACGGAGATCCAGAAGTCAGACACGGGCCGCTGGCGCCGCACGATCAGTCTCATCCTCGACATCGACGAGCGCAAACGACAAGAGCTCGCCCTCATCGCTGCCGAGCAGGCCGCCCAGGCGGCGACGGAGACAAAGTCTCGTTTCCTCGCCAACATGAGCCACGAGATCCGCACGCCGCTCAACGGCGTGTTGGGCATGGCTCAGGCCATGGAGGCCGATCCCCTTCCAGAACTACAACGCGCGCGATTGACCGTTATCCGCGAGTCTGGCGACGCGCTGCTCGAGATCCTTAATGACATTCTCGATCTGTCGAAGATCGAGGCCGGCAGGCTAGAATTGGAGGCGGTTGAGTATGATCTTGAAGCGCTCGTGCGCAACACGTGCGCATCCTTCGCCGCGACCGCCGAAGAAAAGGGTTTAACGTTCAACGTCATCAATGACGGCGCGATTGGCTGCTATCGCGGCGACCCCACGCGAGTGCGTCAAGTGCTGTCCAACTTGATCTCAAACGCCATCAAGTTTACCGACTGCGGGGAGGTGAGGGTTACTGTTCAGCCCAGTGAGATGGGGTTCGCGCTGACGGTAAGGGACTCCGGCGCCGGTATCGAGCCTGAGGCTCTCGCGCGCATTTTTTCGAAATTCACGCAAGCAGACGCTTCCACAACACGAAAACACGGTGGAACGGGTCTGGGCCTGTCCATTTCCCGTGATCTCGTCGAGATGATGGGTGGTGAGATCACGGTCGACAGCCAGCTCGGCGTAGGTTCAACGTTCCGGGCGTCGGTGCCTGCCGAGTGTATTGAGCGCGCACCCGCAGTGCAGGTTCAAGATGACAAGCGGGACATTCTTCCATCTACAGACGTGAGAATCCTTGTTGCGGAAGACAACGCCGTGAATCAGCTCGTGATCAAGACGTTACTGATGCAGGCCGGGATTGCGCCGACGATTGTCGCCAATGGCAGTGAGGCGGTAGAGGCATGGCAGGCAGAGGACTGGTCGGTAATCCTCATGGATGTCCAAATGCCGGTCATGGACGGCGCTCGCGCAACCGCGCGGATCCGCCAACTCGAGCGCGAGACGGGGCGCAACCGCACGCCCATCGTCGGACTCTCGGCGAACGCCATGCCCCATCAGACTCGAGATTACATCGCCGCTGGGATGGACGCCTGTGTTGCTAAGCCCATCGAGGTTCGTGCCTTGCTAGACGCTCTGGAAGCGGCGCTGGCGCAAGAGGGCGTATCAGTCGTCCGAGCCCTAAATACATAATTGCGCGCCGGAACTAGTCGGCGGCGAACTTCGTGATCCAGCAATAGGGTAGATCACGACAAATGCACTGTGTGGGCGGGGGAGTGAAGGGCCAATCTGGCGCCAAGCTGAAGAGGCTGAGCTGACGTCTCGAACGCTTACACGGCGCTTCGCCTGCTGATGGGTTCCGACGCCTTGTCTGGTGGATTTGAACGTCGGTGTTCCCGAACCTACGCTGAATTGCGTTCCCGGCCGAGATCAAGTTTTCGAGCGACCCGCCGCCCTACTGATATGGCGCGTCCAGGGGCCCCATGCGTACACTCTGTCCGTCAGATCACGTAGATAGGAGATCTTCAGTTCAAGGGTCGCCACTCCCTTATCTGCCTGAAGCTGAGAGAGCACAGACATTCGACAAGTGCTGTCGAGCAAGGTCGTGGCATACCCTCTATGCCCAGACCCATCGGGTCGCAGTTGATCACCCGGCATGGCCTTCCCCAGATTTCGGTGAGCTGCTCGCGCTGGCGGCGCGCGCGGTGAAGGCCTCAAAAGCTGCGAGCGCTTCGGGGCTCTTCAGTCGCTCGAGGAAGAAGGTGCGCTCTTCTTCGATGCGCGCCGCGATGGTCGATCGCTCTCGCATCAAGAGCTTCGTCGCCGCTAGGGCGCCCACAGATTGTCTGGCCAGCGCGGACGCAGCCGCCGCGGCGCGCGCGCGAACTTCGGCGGCCGGAACGACCGCGTTCGCGAGCCCGGCCTGAAGCGCCGTCGACGCATCGATGGGCTCGCCCAAGGCGAACATCGCATAGGCGCGGACATGCCCGATCCTCAAGGGCATCAACCAGCTCGACGCTGCCTCCGGAACCAATGCGAGGTTTACGAACGGAGCCACGAGCCTCGCATTGTCGGCGAGATACACCAGGTCGCAGTGCAGCAGCAGGGTGGCGCCGACGCCGACTGCGTTACCCTGGACGGCCGCGACGATCGGCTTGGACGCTGCGCCAAGGTTGCGGACGAAGCGGAAGGCGGCAGGTTCCGATGAGCCTGGCGCGGTCGAATGCTCTATAAAATCGGGAATGTCGTTGCCGGCGGTGAAGTTGTCGCCGTCCGCTTGCAGCAGAATTACGCGAACTTCCGGATCTGTCTCCGCGTCTTCGAGCGCTTGAGAGAGTTCATCGTACATTGCACTGGTGAGGGCGTTGCGTTTCGCAGTGCGCGTCAGAGTAATCGTTAGAATTTGATCGCGCAATTCACGCGCAATGAAGCTGTTCATCGAACTCTCCTGGCCCTTGACGTAGCTGTTGTGGCCTCGTCAGGCCTGCGGCGCGGCTCTGTCTTGAGTCGGTACGAGGAGCGTCTGGCCCGTCGCGGCGAGCGTAGATCGCCCTTCGGACACGGCGAACAGCTCCGCCGCGGCGAAGACCTGTTTGCGGCCGGCTTTCAGTATTCGCGCCCGAGCCACGAAGGTCTCTCCCCGGGCGGGCGCGAGACAGTTCACAGAAAAATGGGACGCCATCACCCATTCGTTCGTCGTCACGGCGGCAAAGCCGCAGCTCGTGTCGATCAGCGCCCCGATCATCCCCGCGTGCAAGAACCCGTTATACTGACCAAAGTCTTCACGCCAGGCGAGCGTCAGTTCGACCAAGCCCGGTTCAGCCGCCGTGACGCGGAGGCCCGCCCAGCGATTGAACGCGGCTCGGCTGTTGATCTCTTCAAGCTTCTCGACGAGCGACTGTTCACTCATGTGTCCTCCACAATCGACGGGGTGACGCTGGAAGGAAGTCATCCTGGAACCACTTGCCTTGTGGGGATGGACACTCGACGGTCCCCAAGGCGGCCGCCGTCTTCCAGCGACGGCGATCGCATATAGACCGGTCGCCATAATACGTGTCAATTGGGAAGTGCATGGGGAACGCGCCGAAACATCGACAAGCAATCCTGGAAGCGGCGGTGCGTCTCTTCCGACAACAGGGCTACGCAGCCACGGGCCTCAGCGAGATCCTCGCGGCGAGCGGTGCGCCGAAGGGGTCGCTCTATTATTATTTTCCGAACGGTAAAGCCGAGATCGGCTTGGCGGCCATTGAACTGGCTGCAGAGAAGGTCGCCGCCACGCTATCGGCCCTGGCCGCCAATGGAGCCCGTCCAGAGAAGATCGTCGCGCGTTATCTCGACATGGTCGGAAATTGGATGCGGCAGTCGGCATATGCGGACGGATCGCCGATCACCACGATCGTCCTTGAGATGGCGTCGCGCGACGACAAGATCCGTGAGGCCGCCGCCGATGCATTCCGTCGATGGGCCGCGATTCTCGAGCATGCCGCGGTCGAGCATGGGTGCGAACCTACACAGGCGGCGGAGACTGCTCGGGTGACGATCGCGCTGATCGAGGGCGCGCTCATTCAGTGTCGTGTCCGCCGCTCCGTAGACCCCCTGTCCGAAGCGGCCGCGCAGGTTAAGATCCTTTTTAGGGAAACGGACCTGCGAAGACGGTGCGGGCACAGTTGTTGAGGCCCCGTACACCATCGCGGTTCGATAGCTACATGGCCGTTGCGGATGCGATATAACTGCGAAATTCGCACAATTGATTTCATGACCGCTTTAACCGGCTAGATTTGTGCCTTACTCCTCCTAGACTTAACTGGTTTTGAAGCGTCGCGAAAACTGTCAACAGCCAGCATCACACCAGTTTCGCAATACAATAAGAGGGCCCATGTCGCGCTTATTCTTCCTGATTATGTCCCTGGTGCTCAGCGCGATGCCCGCCGCCGCGCAGGAAATACGCGTGACTCTCCTGGGCACGGGGACACCCATACTGAACGTTAATCGTTTTGGCATGAGCACCCTCGTCGAGGCGAACGGCCAGAAGCTTCTGTTTGATGTCGGACGGGGGGCGTCCATCCGGCTGCATCAGCGGCGCGTTGCGCTGCGAGACGTCAACGCGGTCTTCATCACTCACATGCATTCCGACCATATCACGGGCCTGCCAGACCTCTATGCCAGCGCACCGTTACCAACCGACGATGGTCGCCGGGCGACGCCGCTCGATGTGTGGGGGCCAGTCGGCGTGAAGGATGTCGCGGCGGGCATCGAACTGATGTTCTCCGAGAACAACCGCATCCGCCTCACAGGCGGCGAAACACGGGAAGCCGCCACGAAGATTATCCCGCATGATGTCGCCGAGGGCGTCGTCTATGAAAAGGACGGCGTCAAGGTCACGGCCTTCCTCGTCAATCACGGCCATGTAAAACCCGCTTATGGCTATCGGGTGGACTATGTCGGACGCTCCGTCGTTCTGTCGGGCGACACGACTCTCGCACCCAATCTGCTTAAGGAGGCGAAGGGCGTGGACCTGCTGATCCATTCGGTCGCCATCGGCAGTCGCGCGCTGGAGAAGGCCGAGCCGGAATATGTCAACCACTTCTACGAATATCTCGCCAATCCAGAAACGGCCGCCGCGGTGCTGAACGAGACGAAGCCTAGACTTGCCGTATTTTCTCACATCTCGCTCTACAGCCGCGGCGCCATCCCGCGTGCGACAGAGGCCGAGCTGGTCGCGCGCATTCGCGCCACCTATGCGGGCAAGTTCGCGATCGGTCAGGACCTCATGTCGTTCGTCATCTCCCCGGATGGCGTGAAAGCCGACCCATATGACCCGGATGCGCGCCACATGGAGCCCTGATGGACGGCAAGGTGTCAGGCGAACATCTGGGCTCCCGGCGCCTCGACTGCCGGCTTGTTATCGGCGGCCAATAAAAGACCAGGAACCACGGCGGTCGAGAGTGTCAGGTATGAGCGCATGAAGTCCTCCAGGCGCTTCGTCAGAGCGTGGGGAGGCGTAAAGTTCAGCCAGCGACTTCAGCCCACCAGGCGCGTGAGCATGCGCTCCACGAAGCGCAGTGGATCGGCGGCGTCATTCGGACGGGTCTGGAAGATCAGCCGGTCATCCTTGACGCTGACCGCATCGCCGCTTTCGCCAAGGCGCGCCAGCGCGTTCGCCGCCGCGCCGGGAGCAAGGGACACCGCTATGCCCTTTGGACCCGCGCCGATGGCTCGCACGCCGGCCGCCCTGGCCAGGACCTGCAGCCGCGCGAGGGCGAGCAGCGCCGCGGTCGGCTGAGGAACAGGTCCGAAGCGGTCTTCGAGCTCCTCTTCAAAGTCGTCGACCTCCCCGAGGCCGTCCATGCGTGCGACGCGTGCGTAAAGGTTGATGCGCGTCACTGCGTCGGGGACGTATTCCGTCGGGATGGAACCAATTTCGCCAAGGTTGAGCGAAGACGCCCATTCCGGCGCAACCTCCTCGCCCCGCGCCAGGCGAATCGCTCGCGCAAGCAGGCGCTGATAGAGCGCCGCCCCGACCATCCGCACATGTCCCGCCTGTTCCTCTCCGACGAGGTCGCCGCCGCCGCGCAGATCGAGGTCGCGGGCGCTGATCGCCAGTCCGGAACCCAGTCGATCGAAAGCCTCCAGGGTCGATAGCCGCGCCCGCGTCGCCTCCGAAAGGTCCTCGGCAGGATCGGCGAGCAGGTAGGCGACGCCCTGAGTGCGACCGCGTCCCACGCGCCCGCGAAGCTGGTGCAATTGAGAGAGGCCGAAGCGGTCGGGCCGCCAGACGAACATCGTGTTCGCCCGCGGAACGTCGAGACCACTCTCGATGATGTTCGTCGCCAGCAGCACGTCGCCGCGACCATCGGCGAAATCCAACATCACCTTGTCGGTCGCGTCGCCCGACAGTCCGCCGTGAGCGATCGAGACAGAAAGTTCCGGTGCGATCTCGGCCAGTCGATTGCGCATCGGCTCGATGTCGTCGATGCGGGGAACGACGAAGAAGCTCTGTCCGCCGCGCCTTTGTTCACGCAGCAAGGCGGTGCGCAGGCTCGCAGGGTCGAGCGGCGCCAGGAACGTGCGGATGGGCCGACGCCTGGCGGGGGGACTGGCGATGACGCTCACGTCCTGCAGCCCGACCATCGCCGCCTGCAGAGTGCGCGGGATCGGCGTTGCGGTCAGCGTCAGCAGATGGCCCTCAGCCGCCAAGTCACGGAACGTGCGCTTGAGGACCGCGCCGAATTTCTGTTCTTCATCAATGATCATCAGGCCGAGGTCGGCGAACGCAACGTCGTCGCTTGCGAGCGACTGGGTGCCGATGACCACCCCGATTTCGCCGCTCGCCAAACCCTCGCGGACCGACTTCGCCTCGGCCGCGCCCACAAGGCGGGAGAGGCGCCCGACCTTGACGCCCGTACCCGCGAAGCGCCGTTCGAAGGTCTCCACATGCTGGCGCACCAGTACTGTGGTCGGCGCGGCGACCGCCACCTGGCGGCCGCTCAGGGCGACGGCCGCGGCTGCGCGCAAAGCGACCTCGGTTTTGCCAAATCCGACGTCGCCGCAGATCAGCCGGTCCATGGGGCGTCCAGACGCGAGGTCGGCGAGGACCGCCTCGATCGCTGCAGCCTGGTCCGGCGTCTCGGGATAAGCGAAACGGGCGGCGAGTTTGGCATAGGCGGCCCGCGGCGGGATCAGCGGCGGACACGTCGCACCTTCCCGCACTCGCGCCAGGGCGACCAACTCCGCAGCGGTTTGGTCGATGTAGGCGCTCACCTCGGCCCGACGCTTCGTCCAGGCGTCTCCCTTCAATCGATCGAGCGTCACCGCGGATTCCTCAGCGCCGTAGCGCCAGATCCGACCGATCTCCTCAACGGGGGCCAGCAGGCTGGCGCCGCCGTAGTATTCCAGTTGCAAAGTGTCGTGATCGACGCCGTCCACGTGGACCGTACGCAGGTCGCGCAGGACGCCGACGCCGTGATCCTCGTGGAGGACGACATCGCCGATCCGCAGATCGGGCTCGGCTAGCAGTGCGGCGGCGCCCTGCGTCTTACGCGCCGCCACCCTCCCGCCAAGCACGTCGCTTGCGGCGATCACCGCCAGCGCAGCTGCTGGCTCAACGAATCCCGCCTCCAGGTCGACCTCGAGGCTGACGACGTCACCCACCGGAGCGTTGCGAGCCGCCTCCCAGTCAGGCGCTACGCCGGGCTTCAGACCCAGGCCTCGATCCAGGGCTTTCGCCAGCGCCCGTTGCTCATGCCTAAGACCGGTGAGCACCACGCGACGGCCTTCTGTGCGATGGAGATCTACAAGGTCGCAGAATGCCCGACCCGGATTGCGCTGAGCCACCAGCCCTGGCGTGGCCTCAACGCCGTCCAGATCGAGGATCAGCGGTGTCCACGCGCCCATTCGTTCGTCCAGCTCGCGTCCCAGCACATAGAGCCGTTCTGGGGCGGGGGGCGGCGCGTCGTCCAGACTGCCGAGCGAGCACCGGGCCTCGTAAGCCTCAAGAATTTGAGATTCCATCGCCGCCAGACGTTCGGCGGCGTTCGGGTCTTGGGACAATGACGCCTTCGCTGCGAGGTCGAAGACGCTTTCCAGCGTGGCGTAGTGCTCAGGCAGTCGGTGTTCGACGCCAACTGGCCTTGGGAAGGGTGCGTCGGCTTCGGTCTGCTGGGTGTCCGCTATCCACTCGCTCGCCGGGCCGAGGACCAGGGTCTGCCGAATGGCGTCAGAACGCTGCGTCAGGGGATCGTAGGTCCTGATCTCGCCGACGACGTCGCCATCGCCCAGAACAATGCGGACGGGTTGGGCGGCGTCGGCGGGGAAGATGTCGACCACCGAGCCCAGCACCGCGATCTCGCCAGGCTCATCGATCCGGTCGTCGACCACGTGACCGGTACGCATCGCGAAACGCATGAGCGTCTCGCGGTCCAGCGCCTCGCCAACGTGGATTTCGAACGTCGCCTCGCTCACGATCTTCCGAGCAGGCGCCCGCTGCACGAGCGCCTCCGGCGACAACACCAGGATCCGAGCGCCCTTCGCCTTCGCCGACAGCCGTCGCAAGGCCGAGAGGCGCCGGCCCATGACGTCGCGAGACGGGGAGGCCCGGTCATATGGAAGGCAGTCCCACGGCGGAAGGATGATGACTTCGATGTGCGGAGCGAGGCCGGCCAGTGAACGGGCGATCTCCTCGGCGCGACGCTCGCTCGACGCCAGATGCACGATCTGCAGCGTGCGTTTCGCGTTTGCAGCCTGCGACGCGAGCTTTGCGGCGATCGCAGCGGTGGGGGGCTGACTGGACGCGCGTCCTGGCGGATTCGCCTGGCGACCACCAAGCCCCAGGACTTCGCCTACGGATCCGGGCTGCGCCTCACCACTGGACATGGATGTCTCATCTGCTGGACCTGGGACGCTGTGAACACGGCCCGCGGACTTCGGTTGCAGACCCAAAATCCCCAGCGCTGCACCACGATCAGCGGCCTTCCAAGACGAACGCCGAGGCGCTGATTTCATCGCCAAACACATGCCTGCACGGATCAATCGACGTTGGCGCTCCGCCAAGTCCCCCTGCAGCAAGTCGTTCTCGAGGGGGAGGGGAAAGCTACATGGACTGAGGTGATTCATTTCCGATTAGTGCTGAATTTTCACGGCCCTGCAGGTTTCTTGGGAGAAATGTGCTGGCATGAACATCTGCGTTTCCCACTTGCGATGACCGGCGAACATCCGACGGCTGGCTCACTTCGCCCCCCTCTCGGCTTTGGGGTGACGATTCTGTCGCTTTCCGGTGTGGCCGTCGCGGCGCCGCTGCTATTGCTTATCGACGAGCCGTGGTCGTTCGCGCTGGCGGTGCTTGGCGCTGGAGCGCCGCTGATCGGTCTCGCGGTGCTGGTGCGACAGCTCAGCCGCGCGGCTGCAGAGCTTCGCGCCAGCGTGGGTGATGGCGCGACAGCCCGCAAAGACGGTTCGGCC
>JAUYSA010000074.1 GCA_030696545.1 Hyphomonadaceae bacterium | reverse complement strand
GCCGGCGATGGCTTTCACGGCCGCCTGGAATTCAGCGTTCTTGCCGACGAAATCGGTTTCGGAGTTGACCTCGACCACGGCGGCAGACGTGCCGGACGTCGCAACGCCGATCAGGCCTTCCGCCGCGATGCGGTCAGCTTTCTTGGCGGCTTTCAGGATGCCCTTCTCGCGCAGCCAGTCACCAGCAGCTTCGATGTCGCCGCCGGTTTCGACGAGCGCCTTCTTGGCGTCCATCATGCCAGCCCCGGTCTTGTCGCGCAGTTGTTTGACCAGCGCGGCAGAAATGTCGGCCATAGTAACCTCCTAGACTTCGTATCAGCCCGGAAGCGCCCGGAGCTTGTTCCAGACGCTATTCATGGGCCGGTTGTATCAGATTCCCGGCCTTGCCGGACGGCCAGCAGATGGTGATCTGCTGGCGCGCCCGCAATAGGCGTTAGGCTTGCGCTTCGGCTTCCGCAGTTGCGGCCAGAGCCGGCTCGCGCACTGTTTCGCTGGCGCCGAGATCCTGGCCAGAGGCCATGGACGACTCGGACATGCCGTCGAGAACCGCGTCAGCGATCAGGTTGCAGTAGAGCTGGATCGCGCGGGCGGCGTCGTCATTGCCCGGGATCGGGAAGTCGACTTCCTGCGGATCGCAGTTGGTGTCGATGATCGCGACAACCGGGATGCCGAGCTTGCGGGCTTCCTTGACCGCAATGGCTTCCTTGTTGGTGTCGATCACGAAGATCAGGTCCGGCAGGCCGCCCATGTTGCGGATGCCGCCCAGAACGCGCTGCAGTTTGATCTGCTCGCGCTGAAGCTTCAGAAGCTCCTTCTTGGTGAGGCCGGTGGACTCGCCAGCAGCCAGCATATCGTCGAGATCGCGGAGGCGCTTGATGGAGTTCGAAACGGTCGCCCAGTTGGTGAGCGTGCCGCCCAGCCAGCGATCGTTCATGAAGTATTGCGCGCAGCGGCCAGCGGCCTCTGCAACGGCTTCAGCAGCCTGACGCTTGGTGCCGACGAACAGCACGCGACCGCCCTTGCCCGCCGTGTCGCGCACTTTGACGAGCGCCTGGTGGAGCAGCGGAACGGTTTGCGAAAGGTCGAGGATGTGGATGCCGGAACGTTCGCCGAAGATGAAACCCTTCATCTTGGGGTTCCAGCGGTGAACCTGGTGTCCGAAGTGAACGCCTGCTTCGAGCAATTGGCGCATAGAAAAGTCGGGTAGTGCCACGTGGTATCTCCTGATCCGGTTGGCCGCCGCGGACAGAACGAGCTTGCGCCCGCACCGGAATGGGTCCGCGTGTCGGAATGAGCGGCGATATAGGCGGGTTCTGGAAAGGACGCAAGCGCCGGTAAAATCGGGGATTTCACTCGGTTACGCGTACTTATCGGTCCCATACAGGGCCGCCGCTGCCCTTGCCCCGGACAAGGGTCTCAGATTCGGCGCTCGCGGTGATAAACTCAATGAATTCAGTGGTCCAATCTTTACAGATATCGCGGTTTGCGCTGCCGACCTGATGCTGATCGCCTGCCGGCCGGTTCGGCTCCAACCAGAATGGTTGTGATTCCCCCTGTTTGTTGGAAGGCGCATGTCGGAACGTGTTGATGTGGCGCGTCCTCAGGGTTGATCTGGCCGGTCACAGGGGCGGACCAGCGGGAGGAGAAGGCGATGAGAGAGCTGATCCTGAAGATGTCCATGTCGCTCGACGGGTTCGTGAGTGACCTGGAGGGTACGAACATGTGGATGTACGGCTCCGATCCGGAGTCAAAGGCGTGGGCCGTGGGGGTGACGTGGAACGCCAGCCTGCACATCATGGGCAGCCGCACCTTCCAGGGCATGGCCCCATTCTGGCCGACCTCCACGATGGAGTTTGCGGCGCCGATGAACCAGATTCCAAAGGCGGTCTTTTCAAAACAGGGACCTGCCATCCTGAAGGCGGCGACCGTGACCGAAGGGCTGCCCGGCGCCGAGAGCTGGGCGCAGGCCTATGTGGCGAGCGGTGACTTGGGTGACGAAATCGCAAAGCTGAAGGCCCAGGACGGCAAGCCGATCCTCGCCCATGGCGGCGTCAGCTTCGCCCGCAGTCTCGTCGCCCGTGGACTGGTCGATCAGTTCGTCCTGGGGATTCATCCGATCGCGTTGGGCAAGGGCCTGCCGTTGTTCTCGGACCTGGCCGCGCCGAGACCGCTCAAGCTGGTCAGCTCGACGGCATTTCCGGGAGGCGCCGTGGCGCAGGTTTATCGGCCAGCCTGACCGATCACGCCGCAGCTGCCGGCCGCACCTGATCCACGCCTGGGACCGACTTGAAAGCCGACATGGCGCCGAAATCGACCGGGTAGCGCCCGTCGAGGATGATCGTCACGACCTTCCCTTCGACCGGAATCTCGATGTGGATTTCGCCCAGCGCATTCTGGCTGGGGCTTTTCTGGAGGCCCTTCGCCACGCTGGCGATGCGATCCAGAGGAGCATCTGCACTGAGGCGGACCAGCAGCGTTTCGTGCGTGCCGATTGAAGCCTGCGCCAGCTTCTTCACGCTATCCATCGAGAAGCGGAGCTCTTCATCCACTTTGCGGACACGCACGCGACAGATCACACGCTCTCCAACTTCCAATGTGTCGCGCGCGTTCTGCAAGAGCTCATCATTGACGAACAGTTCGTATTCGCCCGACGGGTCCGACAGCGTGACGATGGCAAACTTGCCGCCCGCCTTCGCCGGCTTTTCGACACGCGCCCGAACCACGCCGATCATGTCGAGGAACTGGCGATCCTGACCGACGATCTCGCGCTCGACCGCCAGCGTGATGCGCGAGCGCATCGCCCCCTTTAGCAGATCGTCGAGCGGGTGGCCTGACAAAAAGAAGCCGACACTCGCCAGCTCATTGTCGAGCTTGTCGGACTCGCCCCATGCGACGGCCTCCGGCAGGCGGAGCTTCTGCTGGGGCTGATCGCCGAAGAGGTTGACCTGGTTGGAGGTGCGCTGCTCCTGCGCTGACGTTGCAATGGCCGACAGCATACCTGCGGCCGCGAAGGCGCGCGCGCGGTTGGGCTCGATCGAATTGAACGCGCCCGCCTTGGCCAGCGCTTCGAGGCAGCGACGGTTTACCAGACGCGGATCAACGCGTTCGGCGAAGTCCTGCAGATCGAGAAACTCACCGCCCTTGCGCGCCTGCTCAACCGACAGCATCGCAGGCTTGCCCACTCCCTTGATCGCGCCGAGGGC
>JAUYSA010000068.1 GCA_030696545.1 Hyphomonadaceae bacterium | reverse complement strand
CTGCTCATGCAAAGGGTGTGCTGCGCAATCAGGGTTAACGCGTCGAGATTGACATGAGATTGCCGGGCCGCGAAGCGTGGCGCAGCAGATTGGTAAAAAGCCGCCCCATGACCTTTACCCTCCCCGAACCCAGCGCCGCCGAGCGGGATCAGCTCGCGCGGCTGTTTGCGGCCATTGCGTCCGACGCAGGCGTTGCCGTGATGGAGGTCTATGAGAGCGCGTTCGAGACGCGCACCAAGGCGGACTACAGCCCGGTGTCGGATGCGGATGAGCGGGCCGAGGAGATCATCCTGGCTCGGCTGGAGGAGGCGTTGCCCGGCGTGCCGGTGCTGGCCGAGGAGCGGGCCGCGCGCGAGGGGCTGGCCGAGAAGGTGGCGGAGGCTTTCCTGCTGGTCGATCCGGTGGATGGGACGAAGGAGTTCGTGCAGCGCCGGGACGACTTCACCGTGAACATCGCGCTGATCTGCGGCGGCAAGCCGATGGCGGGGTGCGTGTTCGCACCTGCGCGTCGCGAGATGTATTTTGGCGGGGCGGAATCCCGCATGATCGAGGCGTTCGCGCCAGGAGAGTCGCTGCGCGAAGGCCGTGTGCTGAAGACGCGCGCCTATCCGGCGGAGGGACTGACGGCGATCACGTCTTCCTCGCATCTCGACGAACGGACGAAGTTATTCCTCGCCGGGCGCAAGATTGCTTCGCAGACGGGGATCGGGTCGTCGCTGAAATTCTGCTGGGTGGCGGCGGGTAAGGCTGATGTCTATCCGCGCTGGGGGCCGACGATGGAGTGGGACACCGCCGCGGGCCATGCTGTGCTGCAGGCGGCGGGCGGCCGGCTGTTGAAGCCGGATGGGTCGGCTTTCACTTATGGCAATGGCGCGGCGGGCTTCAAGAATGGCCCGTTCGTGGCCTGGGGTGGCGAGCCGGTCTAGTCTCGCAGGTCCTTGGGGGCCGGGCTGGCCTTTCGCGCGCAAGTGAGGCAGAGAGCGGCTGACCGATCAACGCGCCTTTGCCCGAGCCTTTGCCATGACCGACACCCTGCCCGACCGTCTCAGCCAGAGCCCGAAGAGCCCCTATTACAACAAGGAGCTGCTCGAGCGCGGCATCGGCATCCGTTTCAACGGCGCCGAGAAGACGAATGTGTGGGAATACTGCGTGAGCGAGGGCTGGGTGCGCGTCGTTGCGGGCGCGGCGACGGATCGCAAGGGCAATCCGATGACCATGCTGCTCAAGGGCACGGTTGAACCTTACTTCGATACGCCCGCGGCGAGCTAGTTACGCGCGCAGCATGTTGAGGAAGCGGCTGAATATCTGCAGGCCGCGCTCGATTTCTGACACAGCAACGAATTCATCCGGCTGGTGCGCCTGATCGATTGATCCAGGGCCGCAGATCACGGCTGGGAAGCCTGCGCGCTGGAACTGGCCTGCTTCAGTCGCGAAGGCCGCCACGCGCAGGGTGTTGTCGCCGGTTAGCGCGCGGATGAATTGTTCGGCTGCGCTGTCGCGATCGATCTGCAGCGGCGGGGCGTTGGCGCGAAGGTCGACCGTTACGCCACATTCGGGGCCGCGCGCGGCGAGCTTTGCGTGGACGCGCTGCACTTCAGCGAAGAATGGCGCGAGCAGCGCATCGGGATTGGCGCCGGGAACGGTGCGCACGTCGAACACGAAGCGGCATTCACGGGCGAGGATGTTCGGCGCCGTCCCCCCGCCGATCTCGCCGACGGTGATCGTAGTCCAGCTCGGATCGAAGTCGGATTCCTTTGGCGCGTTGTCTTCCTGCTCGCGCGCGATGCGGCGGAGGACGGCGAGGAGATCGATGGCTTCGTGGATGGCGGAGGCGCCGAGGCGCGGGTCTGATGAATGGGCGGCCTTGCCGGTGATCTTCACTTCGTAGTCTCGGATGCCCTTGTGCGCGGAGAGGACGCCCCAGAGCGTTGGCTCGCCGACCCAGACGATTGAGGGCGCCGATCCACTCGCGGCGATCTTCGCAATCATCGGTTCGACGCCGGCGCAGCCGATTTCCTCGTCATAGGAGAAGGCGAAGTGGACCGGCTTGGCTAACGGCATTTTCGAGAGCGTTTCGGCGTGGGCCAGCGCGAGGGCGATGAAGCCCTTCATGTCGCATGTGCCGCGGCCATACCATTTGCCGTCGCGCTCGTTCAGGTCCCATGGGCTGGTTGACCAGGGCTGGCCGTCAACGGGCACGACATCGGTGTGGCCGGAGAGAACGATGCCGCCGGGCAGGTCCGGGCCGAAACGCGCCCAGAGATTGGATTTGAGGCCATCCTCGCTGGGCGCGCGGACCAGTTCTGCGCCGAGGGGGCGCAGGAAATCCTCTACCCATTCGATAAGCGGCAGGTTTGAATCGCGCGACGTCGTATCGAAGGCGATGAGGCTGGTGAGAATATCGCGGACGGAAGCAATCGAGGTCATGACGCCGAGGCTAGCCTATCGGCGGCGCCGCGCCATAGACTTTCGCGCGCAAATCCTTATGGCGGGGCCATGATCGAATTCCACGCAGGCATCGGACCGGACAGTCAGGCGATCGGCATCGCGTTGGAGGAAATGTTCCTCGACTATGTGGTCGCCCCTGCCCGCGCGCCGATCCCGGTGACTGTGGTGGGCAATGCGAGGCTACCGGGCGCGGGGAATGTGTTGCTGGCCTTGGCGCGCAAGACGAACCATTTCCTGCCCGACGCGGCGGCTGCGGCGCAATGGCTGGGCAAGACGCCGCCTGCGCTTGATGTGCTGGAGGCCGAGCTTGCGGGCCGCGACTACATCTTTGGCGTCTATACGATCGCGGACATGGCGATGTATCCGCACGTCGCCGCGCAACGCGATGGACTGTCTGTGTTTCCGAACGTGGCGCGCTGGGAACAGCGCCTCCGCCTGAGCCCGGAAGTCGGGCGAGGCATGGGCGCTGTTTCGCGTTGATCCAGTCGCCTACTGCGGAGGGACCGGGGCAGCGGGGCCGGCCACGGGACCGAAATCCTCGAGCTTCACCTCGTAGATCACCGTTGCGCCCGGGGGCACGCGGCCGTCGCCTTCATCGCCGTACAGCAATGACGACGGCATGCGCACCATCCAATGATCGCCCTTGCGCATCAGCTTGAGAAGCTCGTTCCAGCCAGAGGTGACGCCGGCAACCGGCAGCGCGACGGGGGAACCGGCATCGAATGTCGACACAACGATGCTGCGGCGGCGGACGTCGTCGACCGTATCGCCTTCTTCCTTGTCGACCTTCTCGTTGCGGCCTTCGAAGTTGGCGATGGCGACATCGTTCTCGGTGGGAGAAGCGCCTTCGGCCGGGCCGGATTCGACCACCATGTACTCAAGACCGGACGGGCGGCGCACGATCGAGGAAGAATCCGTCGGCCACGGCGAAACCTTGGTCCAGGGATCGGGCAGCACGTTGATCAGTTCGACCTGGAACATGATGTCGGAGTTCGGCGGAATGTCGGAACCGGCGCCACGTTCGCCATAGCCCTCCTTCGAGGGGATCCAGAACATGAACATGTCGCCCGGCTGCATCTTCTGTAGCCCGTCTTTCCAGCCCGGGATCAGACCGTTGAGGGCGAAGGTCGCGGACTCGTTGCGCTGGTAGGAGCTGTCGAAAATGAAGCCGTTGGCCGCGAGGCGGCCGTCATAGTTCACCTCGACCCGGTCGGTCGGGCCCGGGAACGGACCTTTGCCGTCGCCCTTGCGCAGCACGATGTATTCGACGCCGGAGGGAAGCTTCTGGATGCCCGCAAAACCATGGTTCCACGGCAGCAGGCTGTCCCACGGCTTGGCGGGATCGACGTTTGCCAAAGGACCGCAGGCGCTGAGGGCCAGCGCGGTAATCACCGCAAGCACGAGACGGAACATGCATGAACTCCCTGTCGTTGCCCGCCTGTTAGCACTGACGCGCGCGCGATGCGAGAGGCCCGGCCTGACGATCCTGTCAGCAGTCCTAGGTATGCGGACGCGGCGGGAACCCGGCCTTTGTCAGGGCGTCGATGATCTCCTGCGTATGCCGGGCATCGCGGGTTTCGATGGTGATATCGAACTCCGCCCCCTTGGCAGGGACATCCAGCGCGAGGCGGTTGTGGTTCACCTCGATGATGTTTCCGCCGCTTTCCCCGATAACGGTCGAGACCTTGGCAAGCAGGCCAGGCTGATCGTTGCCGATGATACGGATCGAGGTAATCCGTTTCTCGCGAACCAGCGACCGCGTCAGCACCGACGCCAGCAGGCGCGTGTCGATATTGCCGCCGCACAGAACCAGCACGACCTTGCGGCCATGGAAATGATGCGGCTCGGCCAGCAACGCGGCCAGACCTGCGGCGCCCGCGCCTTCGGCAACGGTCTTTTCGACGGTGGCGAACAGCGTGATCGCGCGCTCGAGTTCGTCCTCGCTGACGAGGATCACGCGATCCATCAGCTTGCGCAGGATCTCTGCCGTCAGCTTGCCGACCTTCTTGACCGCGATGCCTTCGGCGATTGTCGCGCCGCCGACCTTGGCTTCCTCGCCGCGCAGTTCAGCCGAGAGCGAGGGATAAAGCGCAGGCTCGACGCCAACAATCGACACCGCAGGACGGCGCGACTTGATCGCCGTCGCGATGCCTGCAGACAGCCCGCCGCCGCCAACCGGGATCACCATCACGTCGAAGTCTGCGAGGTCTTCCAGGATTTCGAGGCCGATCGTGCCCTGCCCGGCGATGACATGCTTGTCGTCGAACGGGTGGACGAAAGTGAGGCCGTCTCTTTTCTCGAGTTCGCGCGCGTGTTTGTCCGCATCGGCCAGCGTCTCGCCATGGATGATGACGTTCGCGCCGAAATTGCGCGTGTGCTCGATCTTCACGAAGGGCGTGCCCTGCGGCATCACGATCGTGGAAGGAATGCCAAGACGCGACGCGTGATAGGCGACGCCCTGCGCATGATTTCCGGCGGACATGGCGATGACGCCCGCAGCCTTCTCGGAATTCGAGAGCGACAACAGCTTGTTGAGCGCGCCGCGCTCCTTGAACGAGGCGGTGAACTGCAGGTTCTCGAACTTGATCCAGACCTGCGCGCCAGTGATCTCGGACAGCGTGCGCGAATAGCGCAGCGGCGTGCGCTCGATCTTGCCTTCGATCGCCTTCGCCGCCGCTTCAATGTCGGCCATCGTCACCGGCAGGGACGTAGCGGTTTCGACGGCTGTTGGCGGCTTCGCGGTCACGGGACGCATCCTTTGCGTTGAGGGGCGCACCTATAGCCCTTTTTTGTCAGGGCGAAAGGCCGGAGGGATTGTGAGCCTGACCTGAGGTACACGCATATATACGCGCGAGGCGGCGTTTTCCCCGTCAGGCCGCCCTGTACTGGGGCGCTGCAAGGCCTCGCGCGATATCGAGACGGCGCATGGCCTTGGCCGGCCATTGCTTTGCGCGGCCAACAGGCAGGCTTTCGACCAGCGCACGCATCTGGAATTGCGCAGCCTTGAACGCCGACGACAATCCCGGCCGGCCAATGAAGCCTGAACCGATCGGCCGGTTGTAAGTGGCAAGACTTTCCTTGAAGCTGTATTCGCCTGGCCCAAGGTCCATCTCGGTGAAGCCGGCGCTGGCCGCCGCCTTGATCGTTTCGGTGAACAGGATGACGCCCGGCGAGTAGTCGGCATGGGCCGGGTCATGCGCGACGAACCATGCGTGCAGCGCCTTGTGCGCGCGCAGGCAGAACAGCACCGCCAGCGGCTGTCCGTTCAGGCGAAGCACGAACATCGCGCTGCCGAACTGCGGGTCGGACGGCGATGCAGCGAATGATCCGCGCACGACGCCATCAATCCATGCGTGCTCGAAAATATCGGTGACGCCGGTGCGACGCATCTGGTCGCGCTTCCAGGCGAGCATCTTCTCGAACGCCGCCGGATCGGTCGAGAACGGCTCGAACGTCACCGCGCCCATCCGGTGATCGCGCACCAGCCTCGACATGCGCTTGCGTCCGCGTGCAACGACCTTCGAGCCAGCCGCCTGCCGCTCCGCGCACCAGCCATCCCAGCCATCCGCGAAGCGAACGACATGGCCCACGTCTTCCGTCAGCAGGCATTCGCCGACCGCGTTATCCCTGAGACCGGCGGGCAGATCGATGCGGACGACGCCGAGAGCCTTCAATGCAAGCGAGGCGTCGAGGTCGCGCCGACCAACAACGGCCTGATAGTCGCATACAGGCCCGCCAACCGGCATCGCCGCGTGTGGGCTGCTGCCCTGCACGGCGAGAAAGCCCGTCGCCGCGCCATCATCGCGTCGCCAGACTGCCACGCGCACATCGGCCCTGTGGCGGGCCACCAGCCGCGCCCAGTCAGGCGTCAGGTAAGGGCTCGTCAACGCCGGATCAGCGGCCAGGAGCGTGCGCCAGCCGGCGATATCGCCGTCCGCGAGGCAGAGAGGGTTGATCGTATCGACCCGCATGAACGGCGGACATCCTGCGCTTGACCGCAGCATCTTCGCAGAAAAGGCATGAGGTTTAGTGAACGGCGGGGCCGCTTTTCGGGCTTTGAGGCGCTCAATCAAGGCTATGGCGCTGGCGGCCGCCACCCAAAAGCAAACGCCCCGGCCTTTTCGGGCCGGGGCGCTGCAGTCAATTCAGATGAGGCAGTTCAGCTCAAGTCAGGTCGGCTTATTCGCCGCCATTGCTCGCAGGCGCGGCCGAAGCCGAGCTGCGGGCGCGGAGCATTTTCAGGACGTTGTTGAGTTCGGTCTGGTCGATGGCGCCGTCCTTGTTGGCGTCGGCCATTTCGAATGCGCCCGGAGCGGCTGCGAGCTGAGCGAACTGACCACGCAGTTCAACCTTCTGCAGTTTTTCGTCCAGGTTGTCGTCCATCATGCCCATCAGGCGCGTCTGGTTCATGAGCTGGTCGTAGTTCGTCTGCTGCTCGACCGTCTCGTCTTTCCAGCGATAGCGCAGCGAGGTGTAGAACATTTCCTCGAACGACTGGTCGCCCCACACGATTTCCTTGTTCGGATCCGGGTTGGCCGGGTTCCGCTTCGAGTTGTCGTACACGTAGGTCGCGATCACTTTCGAGCCGGCCTTGATCTCGATCGGCTTGGCGAACTCGTACATACGCTGCCAGTTGAAGTCGTAGAACGGCACGTTGAGGATCGTCTCACGCTTGCCATCCGGCGACAGGATTTCGAGCTTCGAATACGTGCCGCGGTAGTGAGCGTGCACGACAGCGGTGTGGAGGATCGCGTCCTTCGGGAAGTTGAAGTAGGCGATTTCCTTGTGCGCCGGATCGTTGGCCGGGATCGTGATGAACTGATCGACGAGCGGCATTTCGCGCATGATCAGCTCCGGCTTCTCGCCGTCCTTGTAGAAGTACAGGCCGATCTGCTCAGCCGAGACGGCTTCCTTGCCGAACGGCGTGTAGTGCATCTGGTAGGCGAACTCGCCGCCTGCCGGGACCCACGAGCCGATGCCTTTCGGCGCGACGGTCGATTCCATGCCCACGGTGTAGCCGCCAACGCCGCCACCCCAGTTCTGCATGCCCTTGTTGGTCTGGCCTTCAGCGATCACGCCCGACAGGATGTGGTGCACGGCCTGACGCTGCGAGACTTTCGCGGTCGCAGCTTTCAACCACTTGCCTTCAGTCAGCGGGTTTTTCAGCGTCGGGTACTGGTAATCGACATAGCCGGTCGCCGGGACGGTGAACTTCGGAATGTCGACGATCAGGTCCGGCTTGCCGAGCGGCCATTCCGGGGCGACGTGCTTGACCTTGGCGAGACGGTCATCGCCGTCGCCGCGCGGGGCGCCAGCTTCGATCCAGTTGATGAGCGTCTTGATCTGCTCGCCCGAGAGCGACTTGTCGTCAGCGAACGTGCCCACGTGCGGATCCGGATCCCACGGCGGCATGCGGTCGGTACGGACGGCTTCGCGGATCATCGGCGCGAAGGTTTTCACCTTCTCGTAGCCGTCGAAGCCGAACGGAGCGATGCCGCCTTCCTGGTGGCAGGCGATGCACTTCTCTTCGATCAGCGGAGCGATCGTCGAGGCGTAGGAGATCTTGGCGAACTCGGCCTTGCGAGCAGGCGAGCGGTCCGGGAAGTTGATGACCGTGCCGGAGACCGGCGCGGAGGCGACGGCCGGAGCCTTGCCAGCGAGCACGGAGTCTATCGCGGCGGCCGAGAGCGGGCCGGTGTAGGCGATCTTCCAGGTCTTGGGATCAACGACGAAGGACTGGCCAACAGTCGTCGCGCCGATCTGGCCGCCGACGAGTTGCAGGTCGTCCTGCAGGATCGGCGAGGCGAAGCCATACTTGGCCGCGTCAGCCAGCATGGCTTCGCGCGTGTCTTTCGGGTTCGAGTTCACGACGAAGATTTCGACGCCCTTGGCTTTGTAGGCTGCTTCGATCTTCGCGAGTTCCGGGCCAACCTTCGCCATGTCGCCAGCGCCGCCCATCACGAGCACGATCGCCGGAGCATCCTTGTAGCGATACAGCTCGCGGGCGTAGCCATCCGCCGTCACGAGGCGGAAGTTGTCGACGCGCGCGGCAGTGGCGGCCAGCGGCGCTTCAACCGACGTTGCCACTTCAGTGGCGGGGACTTGTTGGGCGCAGGCAGCGACCGCGAGGGCAAGCACAGCGCTTGCGGCAGTCATCGTCAGGGAGCGTTTCATCGCGCGGTATCCTCCAGCGTCGGGCTTCGTATCAGAGCGTTACTCATGACTCCGTCGCTAGACAGCGTCAAGGTTCTGCAGCCGTGTGTCACCCATTTGTGTTAACGGGCGGTACCTTTAGGACACAGAAAGTCCTGAAATCCCCTCCGCGGGATCATGTTCGGCGACCCAGTGGCCCGGAGCCACCTCCACCAGCGCGGGCCGGTAGAAGGGCGCCGCGTCCGTCAACCTCGATTTCATGAAGCGCAGGCTGGCCTTGGGATCGAGCGGCGACGGCAGGTCGCCATGCAGCTTCACCTTCACCCTGCTCCGCTCCCGCGCCGGGTCTGGCGAGGGAACCGCCGACAATAGGGCACGCGTGTAGGGGTGGCGCGGATCGTTGAACAGCGCCTCGCGGGAGGCGGTTTCGACCACCCTGCCCAGATAGAGCACCATCACCCGATGGCATATCTCGCGAACCACCGACAGGTCGTGGCTGATGAACATGATCGCCAGCCCGAACTCTTTCTGGAGATCGATCAGCAGGTCGAGAATCTGCGCCTGCACAGACACGTCCAGCGCCGACACCGCCTCGTCGCACACGACCAGTTTCGGCCGCAGGATCATCGCCCGCGCAATGCCGACCCGCTGGTTCTGCCCGCCTGACAGCTCGTGCGGGTAGCGGTTGACGAGTCCCGGATCGAGACCCATGCGCGCCATCATCTCGCGCGCCGCATCTTCCTTGGCCTTGCCGCTCATGTCGGGGCGGAACACCGTCAGCGGTTCAGCGATCGACTGGCCGACTGTCATGCGCGGGTCGAGGCTAGCGAGAGGGTCCTGGAAAACGATCTGCAGTTCCTGCCTCAGCGGCTGCATCTCCTTGCGCGACGCCTTCGCGATATCGCGCCCCAGCCAGGCGACCGAACCAGCCGACGGATCGAGCAATCTCAACACACCGCGCGCCAGCGTCGATTTTCCGCAACCGCTCTCCCCTACCACGCCAACGGTTTCGCCTGGGCGCAGCGAAAGGCTCACGCCATCGACCGCCCGCAGCGGCACCCGTTTGCCGAACAGACCTCCCGGCACGCTGACCGGGAATGTCACATGAAGGTCATTCACTTCGAGGATCGGCGTCACTTCCTTTGGCGGCGCGGCGCCGATCGACGGGCGCGATCCGCGATCCGTACGATCCATGCGCGGCATCGCCTCCAGCAGCATCCGCGTGTATTCGTGCTTCGGCGCGGCGAACACATCGTCCACCTGCCCGCGCTCCACCGCCTCGCCATGGCGCATCACCACCACGCGGTCCGCCATGCGCGCGATCACGCCCATGTCGTGCGTGATCAGAACGAGCCCGGCGCCCGTCTCGCGCTTCAGCTCGTCCATCAGGTCCAGCACCTGCGCCTGCACGGTCACGTCGAGCGCCGTGGTCGGCTCGTCCGCCAGCAGAACCTGCGGCTCGCACAGCATGGCCGAGGCGATCATCA
>JAUYSA010000435.1 GCA_030696545.1 Hyphomonadaceae bacterium | reverse complement strand
CGTATCCAGTCGAACAGTTCCGCCGGGTAGGGTGGACGCGCATAGTCGTAGAGATCCGGGTCCTCGCCGAATTTCGTACCGCCGGGGGAGGAGTGGATGGACGCCACGTGTCAGGGAGCGAAGCTGGAGCGTGCAGTCAGCGCCCAGCGACTGTTCTTGAACTCAACGATGTAGAGCGAGTCGAATTGCGACAGGACCGAGCCGTCCGCACGGTAACGCACGAAGTTGGTCAGCATGTGCGCCTTGGTGGGGCCGCACTGGACGATCTCGCGCTTGGCCCAGCCCGAATGATGCCAGCCGCTCGCTTCGAGATTGTTGAACGGGTCGAGGTCCGCCGCTGAATTGATGATGCGAACGTTTCCGCTGGCAATCCTCACTGAAGGAAAATGGAACGTCGCTGCCCATGCGTCCGGGTTCCTCGAATTGAACGTACGCATGAAATCGTCCGTCACCTGATAGGCAGGTGCATAGGCTGGACACGCGGCAAACGACCTGTCGTTTTCAGGCGCGGTGAGTGAGGCGCAGGACGTCAGGAAAATGGTCAGCACGGCGGCAAGGCCTGCCGGGGCGGGGTCGCGTTTCATGTTGGGCTCCAGAGCTTCGCCACGTTAGAGCGGCTTGCACGCCTCGGCCAGCCAGGCGCGATCGTCGTCGCCGAGCAGTGGGCCGACTTCGGCAAGCACGCGCGCATGATAGCGGTCGATCCAGATCCATTCCTGTTCGGAGAGCAGGCCGGGCAGGATCAGCTTCTTGTCGAGCGGGGCGAGCGTCAGCGTCTCGAAGCCCAGCATATCGCGGTCGCCGCCGGGGATCGGCTTGGCTTCGGTGACGACGATGAGGTTCTCGATTCGGATGCCCCACGCGTCGGCCTTGTAATAGCCGGGCTCGTTCGAGACGATCATGCCGGGTTCAAGCGCGACCGTGTTGCCCACTTTCGAGATGCGATGCGGGCCTTCGTGAACGCCGAGATAGCTACCGACGCCGTGGCCCGTGCCGTGATCATAATCGACGCCGGCTTCCCACAGCGACATGCGCGCGAGTACGTCGAGCTGCGAGCCCGTCGTGCCCTTGGGATAGCGCACGCGGGCGAGGGCGATGTGGCCTTTCAGAACGCGCGTGTTGCGCTCTTTCATTTCCTCGGTCGGCTCGCCGATCGCCAGCGTGCGTGTGACGTCGGTTGTGCCGTCGAGATACTGGCCGCCGCTATCGAGCAGGAAGAGCGTGCCCTTTGCGAGCTTGCGATTGGTCTGCGTGTCCGGGCGATAATGGTTGATCGCGCCGTTCGGCCCAGCGCTGGAGATCGAGTTGAACGAGAGGTCTTTCAGTTCGCCCGTCGCTTCGCGGAATTCCTCGACCTTCTTGGCAGCGTCGATCTCGGTGACTTCGCCGGTCTGGCCATGCTCCTCGAACCAGCGGAGGAAGCGCGACAGGGCTGCGCCATCGCGGCGGTGGGCCTTGCGCGAGCCTTCGACTTCAACCGCGTTCTTGCGGGCGCGGGGCAGCATCACCGGGTCCTGCTGGCGCACTGTTTCGGCCCCGGCCTTGGCCAGCGCGTTGAAGAACCAGGACGACGCCATCGAGGGGTCAACGCTCACGCGCTTGCCCTGAAGCTTCGCCATGCGCCGCTCCATCTCGTTGGCGGGGCGGAGGGCGACTTCGTTGCCGAGATGCTGGCCGAGTTCCGAGCCGATCTTGGCCGGATGCAGGAACAGCTCCGCCTGACCATCAGAGAACAGGAAGGCGCGGCCGAGCGGCAGGGGCGTGCGCGAAACGTCGCCGCCGCGAATGTTGAACAGCCAGGCGATGGATGCAGGCGACGTAATCACCGCCGCATCCATATTGCTGTCGGCCAGCATCTTGCCGAGTCGTGCGCGTTTCGACGACGAGCTTTCGCCGGCATAGGCGATGTCATGCGGCACGACTGCGTGCGTTGGTTCGGACGGGCGATCTGTCCAGGCAAGATCGATCGGGTTCGGATCGGTCGCGACCAGTTCGGCGCCGGCCTTCTTTGCCGCATCGACCAGACGGTCGAGCGCATCCGGCGACATCAGGCGCGGATCGTAGCCGACCTTCTGTCCGGCAAGCTGCTGCTTCGCGAGCCAGCCGAAGGGGCCGAGGTCAACGAGATCGCCGACCTCGAAAATCTTCGGCGCGAGCTGTTGCTTCACCTGCAGTGTGTAGCGGCCATCGACGAAGACGATCGCCATCTTCTGGAACACGAACGCCGCGCCCGCAGAGCCGGTGAAGCCAGTCGCCCAGGCGAGCCGTTCATAGCAGGCTGGCAGGTATTCATTCTGATATTCATCGTCGTGCGGAATGTAGAGGCCGTCCAACGCAAGCGACTTCAACGTCGCCCGCAGAAGCGGCAGGCTGGCCCGGCCAACGGTGGGGCCGCCGATGACTTCGTATGTCTGTCTCATGATGCTCGACGCTGGAAAGAGGGCACACGTTGAGGCGAGTGTAATCCCAGCCGGGCTAACCGGGGATAGTTTCCAGAAAGAATATTTCCTGCCGCCTAAACGGTGGTCCGGGCATAGGTCAGGGTTGACCAGCCATTGAGCCTGCGACGGTTTATCAGTGTAAGGCCCTGTCCGGCATAGGCGGCGCGTACCTGAGGCTCCTGATGGGTCAGCAGGCCGGAGAGGATCACCCGGCCGCCCTTTGCCACCATTCTCGCGAGTTCGGGGGCGAGGCTGACCAAGGGCCGGGCCAGGATATTGGCCAGCACAAGATCGTAGGGCGCATGGTTGCGGATCATGCGGTGGCCAGTGCCGCGCGCGTGCATCAATTTCAGGCGGCGGCCGGCCGTGTTATTCTTCGCGTTCTCTTTCGCGATGCGGATGGACTCCTTGTCCATATCCGTTCCGAGGGCGAAACCTGCGCCGTATTTGACTGCCGCAAGCGCGAGTACGCCGGAGCCGGTGCCGACATCCAGCACGCGCAGCGGGCGCTTGCGGTTGAGTTCGAGCGCAAGGGCTTCGAGGCAGCCCTTGGTGGTGCCGTGATGGCCTGTGCCGAAAGCCGGTCCAGCCTCGATCCAGACGGGGATCTTGCCGCCTTCCAGATGCGCAAGCTCATGCCAGCCGGCCACCACGAACGGCCCGGCGTGGACAGCAGGCAGGCCGGCGAGGCTGACGGCAACCCAGTCCTTGTCATCCAGCTTCTGGACAGCGGCCCGGGCCGAGGGGATTTCACGCTCGATGATCGTGGCGGCTTCCTTTGCCAGCTCCTCGTCGACGCAGAAGGCATCAAGGCTCCACGAGACCTTTGAGGCTTCCTCGACTGAGACGGCGGAAGCAGGCGAGGGGTCCATGTCGGTCAGGATATCCGACAGGCGTTCGGCTTCGGCGCGGGGGAGGAGGCAATGCACGCGATACATGGGTGATCCGTTTCGGAGGGCGCGCGCCTTATAGCAGGGCTTGCCCCTCTGTCATCCCAGCGGGTTCGCGGGGATTTGGACGTTAACTAGCAAAAAGCGTGTCGCCGCGCCCACACGGGCCGGGCGTAAACCTGGGCGCAGGAACCGGCCATAATTCGCGGCGTTTGGCTGCAGCTGCACTCATACACACACTTCCAGGAGCAACTCCCATGATCTCCCAAATTCTGCGTCGCGCGGCATGCTGCGCGGCAATAGCGGTCGGCGTAGCCGGCGCGGCCAGCGCGCAGACCGAAAGCGGCGGGCTTTATGTCCAGGGCGGATACAGCTGGCTGAACTTCGAGGCCAATAATACGGGCTATGAAGTCGACACCAACGCAATCACGGCACGCGTCGGGCTTCAGATGACCCCGATGTTTGGCATCGAGGCGGATCTTTCGGCAGGCATCGATGACGGCGATTTCGATTTTGATTCCGATGAAGACGATCTCGACTTCGACGACAACAATGACGGTGACTTTACAGACATCATCAATGTCTCGGGCGACCTTGGCCTCGATTTCATGGCGGCCGCTTATGCGCGTGCAGTCTTCCCGGTTGCGGACAGGTTCGAGATCTCGGCGCGTGCGGGTTATGCCTATGCTGAAGTGAACGCCAATGCCGTTACGCCTGGCGGCAATCAGTTCACGATCGCTGAAGATGCTGAGGACGGCTTCACGGCCGGGGCCGGTGTGACGTTTGATATCACGGAAAATCTTGAGCTCCGTGCGGACTATACCTGGTATGGCTTCGACGAAGTCGATGTCACGGGCACGACTGTTGCTCTGGGACTGAAATTCTAGATGAAGAAAACCCCGGGCCTTGGCCCGGGGTTTTTTCGTTTCTAGCGCTGTTGCGGTTTGCGCTCGTCTTGCTTGTCGTCTGGACGGCCTTGCTGCTGCTTGTTCTTGTCCTGCTCGGCCTGTTGCTGACGGCGCTGACCGTCATTGTCCTGCTCGCGGTTCGGATCGTTGACGTTGGCCGGATCACGTTTGTCGGCCGGGTTCTGGTTGTTGTCGCGGGGGTTGTTGGCCATTTTGGCTTTCCTCTTGCTTTGCGTTTCTTGTCTGCGCGAAACGAAACCGTCCCCCGTTGCGCTCCTGAAGAACGTCACGGGGGACGGGGCTGTTCCGGTAAGTTGATGCAGGTCAGGCACAGAGGAACCTAGTGTTCGCTGGGACGCTTCGGCTCTCCATCCGTGGCGCGTTCGGGCGCGGGATGAGTCTTGGTCTTGTTCGGCGTGCGGAACGGTTTGCCGGGATGATCGCGGCGATATTCAGCTTCGGTTTGAGGTTTGGGATCGGGTTGCGTGGACATGATTTTCTCCTCGCTTGATTAGCGTCTGCGGCCGCCGAGGGGCTGGCGGTCGCCCTGGTCGCTGTCGCCGAGGCCCCGCATGGGCAGGTTGCCTTCAGGCTGCACGGCGATGCCGATCTGGTTGACGTTCTCGCCGATCGCGCCCGGCGGCGTATCATTGTAAAAGCCATCTGGATCCGAGCCGAACACGGATTCGTGGATCGGATGATTGACGTTGAAGTCGGCTTCTTCTCTGCGGGACATGGGCTGCTTCCTCTATCTAAAACACCTGAGACAGAGAACGCGTCAGGCGGAGCGGGGTTGCGCACGGGTGCGTTCCCGCAGGAGGCCTGCAGGGTAGGGCGACACGGATTTTCGGAGAGCAATGCGGCCAGGGCGGCGCGCGAATGCGGGGCTCGGGCGCGCACTGGCGCACGGCATCATGGTGAAGCTGATCGTCATCGCGCACGACGGCATGATCGTCGCGTGGCTGCGACAGGCGCACGATACGCGCAGCGCGGCGGCGGGCGGCGCGCTCGATTGCGGCGAAGGACGCGCACAGGCGGCGATAGCGCTGCATGAGTTCGCGCCAGCTGCGCGCGCGGCACGGCGTCCAGCCTTTCCAGGCGAGGCTGAAACCAGCCGTGCGGCTCAGCTCCGCAATCTCGCAGGTGCGCGCGGCGATGATGATGTTGATCCAGTGCTCGCCAAGGGCGACGGCGCTTTCCATCGTGATCCGGCCGGCCGGAGTCTCGCGCAGGTCGCGCACGAGTTCGGGATCGGCGAGGATGCTGTCCATCCGCGCACGCCAGTCCATCACCGCGCGCAGCACGTGCATGAGCGCGCCGAGTGGGCAGAAGATCGCCAGAAGAAGGGCCGCAGCCTGTTTCATGCGCGCAGTATCGCGCGGTTCGTTCAGGGTGGGGGATCGTGTATACGCCTATCCCCCAGCTGACCGAACAAAAACCGTTGCGGATCAACGCAGGCGAGCGCCGCTATCCTTCAATAGCGGCGCCTGAATCCGGGTGATGGAGAAAGCCGTCCTGCGGCTAGTCTTCGGATGCGTCGCGGGACGTTTCGGCCTGCGGATCGTCCAGCACGGGCTCGCGCTGCACGGCGGGCTGGTAGCGCGGGTCTTCGCGGCGGCGATCGTCAGACGGCTTGGGGCGCGCGTCGAACGTGCGCTTGTCGTCGCGGGGCGGCACGGGAATGACGACTTTCGGGGTGGGCGGGTTCGCTTTGAACGTCTTGCGCATCGTCATCGGAGTGGCTCCAGCGCGCGAGACGGAGGTCGATCCCCAGAGACACGCTTACTCATATGGGGCCTGCAGCCGCGCGCAGCAATGCGGCAGCCGAGGTCTATTTTCGGGAGTGGCTTGGTTAGCGCCGGTTCAGGACCGCCGGACGGGAGCCGTTTTAGACGCCGGAGTCCGGGGTTTCGGCGGAGGGCGCCGGGCGGCGTTCGGCGTGTTGCGAGCGGCTCTCATGCACGGCGATCTGCTGGGCGCGATTGGCTTCGCTGGCGCGTTGCGCGGCTGTCGGCGGACGTTCGGCGCGGGGCGCGTGCGTGGTGTCGCTCTTGCGATCGGACATGAAGTCTCCAGGCCGCGCGGACAGGCGGATATCCATCCGCCGCGGGCAGTGCTGATGTGGGCGCGCGTGGCGAGGGCGGCAACAGCGTTATTGTGGGAGAGCGCCTTGGTTTGAACTCAGTTGGGGAGAGTGGCGCGGGTGTGCGGTGGGAAATGCGGATGCGTGAAGTGGTGTCACGCTTCGAGAATGCCCGCGTGTGCCCCCTCCGTCTTGCGCGCAAGAGCGCGCAATCCACCTCCCCCAGTGCTTCGCACTGATGGAGGCAAGGGCCGTTGGTTTGCCTCCCCATGCGGAGCAGGGGGAGGTGGATCGCGTGCGCAGCACGCGAGACGGAGGGGGATGGTGAGGTGTGGCTCATGGAGGTGAGCACGCCCTCAGCGTAGCGCCTAGTCGCCGCGCCCGCGCTGTTCTTCGAGCTCGCGCAGCGTCTGCTCGTAGCGCTCAAGCTGCTGACGCATAGCGGACAGCGTCGCCGGAATCTCCGCCGCCCCGCCGCTCTTCGGCCCCCAGATCGGAGACTTCACCGCGACATTCTTCGCCGGCTCCCCCAACGCAATCGCCTCGTTCAACCGTTCGATCTGGGCGAGATGCCAGTCGATATCGTCTTCGAGTTTCTTGGCCATGAGGGGGAGAGGGCGCTTGATTGAGGCGGAAGGCAATTGAATTCGGAGGGCGCATTTGGTCTGCTAAACCCAAGCGCTGCGCGCGCTAGATCCACGCCAACTGTGCGGCTAGCGTTGTCAAAGGAGCTGACAGCATTGAAGTGCTCGCATAAACAGAGCGTCTAGGGGGAGCGGCATTGTCAGAAAACAAGTTCAAAAGATTGCAGCTTGCACGCTGGCGGCAGTTCAAGGAAATCGATGTCGAGTTCTCTTCGGGAGTGACGATCCTCACCGGTCGTAACGGAACTGGTAAGACATCGCTCCTAAACATTTTGGCTCAGCACACCTCGTTCAAGCCGAGCTTTGTGGCGGCACCACACGATGAGCGCACATACCAGAAAAGAGACAGTCTTGGACGTTACTCATCCGGATATTGGGAATGGTATGAGGTCTCGAATAAGTTCACAAAAGTCGGAAGCATCGACTATGACGATGGCCAAGCCGTCGACATCATGCTTCCCACCGATGTGGGACGCCGAGTAAATCTCACTTTCAGCGGTATAGTAAGCGTGCCCACGCTCTATATTCCATCTCACCGGCACTTCCCGTCTTCAAAGCCAGTCGAATTCATCCCAACGGATCCGATTAATTCAATATCCGCATTGAGAAGCTTTCAGGTGGAATATTGGAAGCAGCAGCGCGGCGAGTACACTGCGGAAAACCCTCTGTTGAAAATGAAGCAGGCCATCATTTCGATGGCTGCATTTGGCCCAGGCAATAATCGAATAGTGGGCGACCCCGAGTCATACGGGGTGCTTCTGGAATTTGAGGGGCGCCTAAGGGAGATCATACCGAAGTCTATTGGGTTCAACCGACTTCGCGTGAATATTCCCGACGTTATCTTGGAAACCGATACGGGTAGCTTCCTGCTCGATGCCGCGTCTGGCGGGCTAATGAGTTTGATGAGCATCACTTGGGAGATAACGCTCTTCGGTAGGGGGCAGCGCTCTTTTGTCGTCCTAATAGACGAGCCTGAAAATCATCTCCATCCATCGATGCAACGCGAGTTTCTGCCAGCAATGGTTCGCGCGTTTCCGGAGGCGCAGTTCATAATAGCGACGCACAGTCCTTTCGTCGTGTCGTCCGTCAAGGAGTCGAGCATCTACGCATTCGACGTGGAAGACGCGTCATCCTCAGGAGCGGCAAGCGAAGATCTTTCGGTCGTTCGAAACGCCGTTGTGGCGATCAAATTGGAACCAAGAGATCGCATTCGAGCATCTGAGGTTCTTAGACAGGTGCTAGGTGTGCCGCTGTCCACGCCAATCTGGGTGGAAGAAGAGCTCCGTCAGGCGATAGCTGAGTTTCGCGACGGAGACTTCACCGTCGATCAGCTTAAGGCATTGAAGCAGAATCTCGAAGAACGCGGTCTAGGTGATTTTCTTCCCGACGTAGTTATCCGTGCGGCGGAGCGCGATGCGTAAGCTTACGAAGGGGGGCGCTCCGCAAGTTCTTATCGACAATGCCGCTGCGTGGGCTGCCGATTGGGTAGCAGCGAATGCAGACGACAAGAAAAAGCTGATTCAACGGTATCGACATCCCCAAGTGCGAGCTGCCGTCCGACAAGAAACGAATAAGAAATGTGCGTACTGCGAAATCAAGATGGAAGCTGGTAGCTTTGCGCACATAGAGCACATCATGCCTAAGTCTCACTTTCCGGAGCGCGCATTCGATTGGCAAAATCTTACGAATGGCTGCCCAGCGTGCAATGGCAACAAGGGAGACACGATCCCAACGCCGAACAATTTTGTTAGCCCATATAGCAATCCAGAGGCCAGACTGTCGGTGAT
>JAUYSA010000428.1 GCA_030696545.1 Hyphomonadaceae bacterium | reverse complement strand
TAGTAGGCGTGCTCCCAGACATCCATGGTTATCAGCGGAGTAACCCCGGTTTCCGTCAGCGGCGTCTCGGCATTGCCCGACTTGGAAACCACCAGCTTGCCATCCTTGAGCGACAGCCAGGCCCAGCCCGAACCGAACTGCGTCGTGCCGGCTTCGGCGAACTTGGCCTTGAACTCGTCGAACGAGCCGAAATCCTTGTTGATCTTGTCCGCGATCAGGCCCGTCGGCTTGCCGCCGCCCTGGGGCTTCATGGAATGCCAGTAGAAGGTGTGGTTCCACACCTGGCCGGCATTGTTGAAGATCGGGGTTTTCTTCTCGGCCCAGCTCTGCTTGACGACTTCCTCAAGCGGTGCGTTTTCCAGCGGCGTGCCGGCGACCAGCTTGTTCAGATTGTCCACATAGGCCTGATGGTGCTTGCCATAATGGAAGTTCAGGGTCTTTTCGGAAATGTGCGGCGCCAGGGCGTCACGGGCGTAAGGCAGGGCGGGAAGCGTGAAAGCCATGGAAATACCCTCTGTTTTGTCACTGCAGGCTCTGAGATAGGGCCTCGGATCTGATTTTGAACATGAGCGATACGTCCAATCCGTCAAATCTTGCAAGCGCCCCGCTCGCTGAGGCCGCTGAATTCGACGCCCGCCTCAAGCGGACGGACGAGGATCGCTGGCTCGCGACCCGCTATGCGCCTCAGTCCGCCCGCGAAACGCTGGTCGCAATCTACCTCCTGAATCAGGAGCTCCAGCGCACGCTCCACACCAAAGAGCCGATGCTGGGCAAGATCCGGATCCAGTGGTGGCGCGAGACGGTCGAGCAGGTCGCCGGCAAGGGTCCGCTCCGCCGTCACGATCTCGCGGAGGAACTCGCCCGCGTCACAAAAGGCCGATCCGATCTCATCGCCCCGCTCAATGCGCTCATCGATCGCTTCGACGATATCATCGACGACCACCTCCATGGCGGCCACACCGATGGCGGCGACCACGAAGCCCGCCATCTCGCTGTCGAAGGCTCGCTCGTGAAACTGGCCGGCCTCGTTCTCGATCGAAGCGCCACGCACGACCAGCTCGCCATCCTGTCGCGCATCGGCGAAGCCCGCATCGCGCTCGCCGCCGAACTGGCCAATGCCGAGGCAGGTTGGGTAGAGGCAAAGACTGCTTCGCGGAAACTGCCGTCAGCCCTGTGGCCCGCTATCCTGCACCTCGCGATTGCCGACTCCGCGGAAGAGCCCGCCTCCGCATTCTCAAAACGTTGGCGCCTGTTCCGCGCAGCGCTACTGCGCCGCCTCTGATAGGGAGACTTCCATGTCAACGCCAACCGATGCCGACCAGAACGTCTCAGACGTGCGCCAGGTATTCGATCGCTGGCTGAAGGCCGTTCAGACGCGCAATCTGGAGGGAGTCACTGATGGGCACGACGACGACATCGTCATGTTCGATGTTGCCGACCCGCCGCAGCTTAACGGCATCGACGAGTATCGCGACATCTGGGAACACTTCTTCCCGTGGTTTGGTCCGAAAGGCATTTTCGAGCCAAGCGATCTCGCAATCGTTGCTGGCGATAGCGTCGCCTTCAGCCATTGCCTGATCCGCTGCATCGGCTCAACGCCGTCCGAAGTGGAAAAGCCTATCCGCCTGACCATGTGCTATCAAAAAATCGACGGCGAATGGGTCATCGCCCACGAGCACCACTCGGTTGCGTGGGAACTGGAAGACTGAACCTTCGCCTATGGCTATTTCCTCCTCGACGCGGTCTGGTAGATCGGGAATAGAATCGGCCGGGCGGCGGCGAGCAGGGGCGGACGTGAACAGGCTTTTCGATCTTGCTTATTGGGGCCGCGCTCTGACGCACCCCATCGTGTGGCTCGGCCTCGCGATCGACCTGTTGCCGATCTATGGCGTGATTGCATGGGGCTGGAACGCCGTTCCGCTGGTCATGCTTTACTGGATAGAAAACATCGTCGCCGGCGCGATGACTATTCCGCGCATCGTCATATCAGGCGCCAGCTATGGTGGGTTCGGCGTGCTCGCTGGTCTCGGCATGAGCGCCTTCTTCGTCTTCCACTACGGCCTGTTCTGCATGGTCCACGGCACATTCCTGATGGGGTTCGCAGCCTTTTCTTCGGGTCCGCAGGCGCTTTCCACCATGCCGTTCATGGATTTGGCCGGCATGTTCCAGTTCTCGCTGGCGACCGGGCTTCACGTCGACTGGATGCTGTACGCGATCATCGGCTTTCAGGTGATCGTGTTCCTCTGGGAATTCATCATCAAGGGGGAGTGGAAAAACTCGAATCCAATGGCGGAAATGTTTGCGCCCTACAGCCGCATCATCGTGCTGCACTTCGGGCTGTTCGTCGGTGCAGGCGCGCTGATCGTACTGGGCCAGCCGATGATCGGGGTTCTCGCGCTGATCGTGTTCCGCGCCATCTGGGGGATCATAACCAATGCCGGCCGCGCAGGCGTTCCGCTCGGATTCGAGTCCAAGTGGAACGAGGCAGTCACGAAGATGTCGAACCGCGAGTATTTCGAGAAAGCCATGCGCGGCGAAACCGTCGAAGACCCTAACGAGCGGTAGCAGACCCAGTCTGCGTTTTCAGCCACGTCTCGACATCGTCCAGCGCCCGCAGCGAGATCAGCCGCTTGCGCGCCCGGCCCCTGTCGGCGCCCTTCAGGCGTTTTCCATCCGGACCCTTCATCTCGCCAACTTCGATATCGGGGAACAGCCCGTAATTCACATTCATCGGCTGGAAAGACCGGGCAGTTGAATCCTCGATCTGCCCAACCACGTGCCCGCCCGTGATATGGTTCACCAGCGCCCCCAGCGCCGTCGTCGAAGGCGGCGCCTCAACCCGCAGCCCTAACCGTTCCGCAGCTGCCATACGACCGGCAACCAGACCCATCGCCGCGCTCTCGACATAGCCTTCGACGCCCGTCACCTGTCCAGCAAACCGCACGCGCGTGTCAGCCTTCAGCCGCAGCTGCCCATCCAACAGGGCGGGCGAGTTGATGAAGGTATTGCGGTGAATGCCGCCCAGCCGCGCGAACTGCGCGTTCTCCAGCCCCGGGATCGTCCGGAATATCTGCTCCTGTGCGGCGTATTTCAGCTTCGTCTGGAAGCCGACGATGTTCCACAGCGTTCCGAGTTTGTTGTCCTGCCGCAGTTGCACGATGGCATACGACTTCACCGTCGGATTGTGAGGATTGGTCAGCCCCACCGGCTTCATCGGCCCATACCGCAGCGTCTCCGCCCCGCGCTCCGCCATAACCTCGATCGGCAGGCAACCCTCGAAGTAGGGCGTGCCTTCCCACTCCTTGAATTCGGTCTTCGGCCCCGCGAGCAGCGCCGCGATGAAAGCCTCGTACTGCTCCTTGTCCATCGCGCAGTTGATGTACGCCTCAGCGCCATCGCCGCCGGGTCCCGGCTTGTCATAGCGCGACTGCTTCCACGCCTTGCTCATGTCGATCGATTCAACATGCACAATCGGCGCGATCGCATCGAAGAAGGCCAGCGAGTCCTCACCCGTCTTCGCCAGTATCGCCTTGGCCAGCGCGTCCGACGTCAGCGGCCCCGTCGCGATGATCACGCTCGACCACGCCTCCGGCGGCCAGCCATCGACTTCGCCACGCTCGATCGTCACCAGCGGATGCGCCTCCAGCGCCGCCGTTACGTCCGCCGAGAACGCATCCCGATCCACCGCCAGCGCCGAACCCGCGGGAACCTTGTGCAGGTCGCCCATGGCGATGATCAGGCCATTGGCCCGCCGCATTTCCTCGTGCAGCAGCCCGACCGCATTGTACTCCCAGTCATCCGACCGGAACGAGTTCGAACACACCAGCTCCGCCAGTCCGTCCGTGTGATGCGCATCCGTCTTCCGCACCGGCCGCATCTCATGCAGCACCACAGGCACGCCCATATTGGCCGCCTGCCAGGCCGCCTCGGACCCCGCCATGCCGCCGCCAATGATGTGTATCGGTTCGATTGTCATGGGCTCCGTATAGTCGAACCTGCCGCCGCGAACAGGGGGCGCCACTCGCTGCAAAGACGGGCTTCCAGCCGCCCCGGAAAAGCGTAGATTTCAGAACTTCTTGTTTGGGGACGTCATGGCGGCGATCGGCCGGATACTCGCCTGTGCGGCGCTGCTCGCAGCCAGCGCCTCGCCCGCTTTGGCCGACATCCGCGCCTTCAACACAGCCGTACAGAATGGCGATTATCGCGCCGCGGTCGCAGCCGCCAACGAGACTTGGCCCGGCATCGACCGCGCAGGCCCGGACGCTGCCTCCGTCGCGCGCGAGTTCGGCTGGGTGGCCATGCTGGCCGGACAGCCCTCCACCGCGTTGATCTACGCGAAATTTCTGGTCGAGCAGGGCGGCGCCCTTGCCAAGCCCGATCCGTCGCCCGCCGTCTCGCGCGTGCTGTTCGACTGGGCCAGCCTCGCCGCCGCGCCAGTCGCCACAAAACCGCAAGCCCGCACCCGCCTGCTTGCTTCCCTGCAACAGCGCGCCGCCGCCCCCGGCCGCGACCTGATCTCCGCCCGAGCCGCCCATGCGCTCCACGCACAAGCGTGGGCCGCCGGAGACTGGGCGCTCGCCGGCGACGCTTCGATGCTCGCCATCCGCTTCCTCGATGAACTCGGCGCCGGCCAGACGCCCGCGCGCTTCGAACTGCGTCGCGGTCTTGCCGTTTCATCCTACCTGCGTGTCAAATCCGTTGACGCCTACAACGCCGTCTATGACGTCGCCGCCGAACTCGCGACGCAGATCTCCACAACGCCCGATGGCCCAATCCGGCAGCGCTACACCTCCGAATACTTCGCCTCCGTCGCGTGGGGCGATGTCATGTACGGCGCGCTCGGCGCCGCGCGTCAGAAAACCACGCCAGACCGTCGCAACGGCATCAGGCAGCTCGCCGATATTCTCTATCCCGCGCCCGGCGACACCGCCTTGCCCCGCTGCCGCATCACGCTGGCGCGCAATTTCGACAACCCCGGCTTCCCCTTCGAATCCCGCTTCCGCGATCTCGGCGGCGAGGTGATCTACGCCCTCGATGTCGAACCCGGCGGTCTGTTCTCGAATCCGCGCCTGCTAGTCTCGGCTCCGCATGCAGGCTTCGCCGAAGAGGTCGCCGACGTGCTCACCTCATGGCGCTGGCGCATCGACGGAAATGTGCAGCCGCCCAATTGCCGCATGCCAAACGTCCACATTCTCACCTTCGAGTTCGCCCTGGGCAAATAGCCTGCCGCCACCCGGTTGCCGCCCTCCGCCAATTGAACTAGGGGCTTGGCTCTTGTGGAGAGCAGCATGACGGACAGCACGGCGGGCAAGGTTCCAGTCCTCGCATGTGTGCGCGAGGCATGGCAGTTCCTGATCGCCAACTGGCGCCTGTTCCTGCCCGCCGCCGCTATCGTTGCTGTCGTCTCGCAGGCCAGTCCCATGCTTGCCCTGCTGGGCGCGCCAGCCGATCAGCCCCAGCAATCCGTCATGCAGAACATTATCGGCGATTTTCTCACCTATATGCCCGCCATGATCGTCAGCCTGCTCTACAGCGCGGCTATCCTGCGCAAGGCCGTGCGCAACGAATTCAACGGTCGAACCGGGCTCGCCTTCGGCGCCGATGAAGTGCGCCTTCTAGGCGTGGCCCTCGCCATGGCCTGCCTCTTCATTCCACTGGTCAGCCTCGTCGTGATCGTCCTCAGCATCACCGTGTTCAGCAAGATCGCAACCTCGCAGGCCGCGCTCGAAGCCCTGCTGGCCGATCCCGACGCCATGAACGAAGCCATCGTGGCCGCGGTCGGCGAGGGCGGGGCGGCAGCCCTGTCGCTGTTCATCATGTTCATGTTCGCGGTCTTCATCGTCCTCGCCGCGCGCCTCTACATGGTCAACGCCGCCTCCATCGGCGAGCGTCGCATCGTCATGTTCCAGACCTGGAGCTGGTCCAGCCGCAACGTCCTGCGCCTGCTCGGCGCAATGATCCTGACCGTGCTACCCGTCATGCTAATCGACAGCGTCATCGATAATGTCGGCGTGTCGCTGCTGCTGGCGCTGCCGGAAGACGCACGCGGCGTCATGCCCGTCCTGCTGATCCGCACATTGGTGACGTTTGTTGGCGCGCTGACGACAATCCCGGTCGTCGTCCTCGGCGCAATCTTCTACAAGGGCCTCCGCCCGCCGGGCTTTGTGCCGAAGTAGCCTGGCGCTTACGCCCTCGTCCTTCGACGGTCGGCCCTTCGGGCCTGCTCAGGATGTGGGCTAAACTCCCGGCTGCTCCATAGCCCTCATCCTGAGCAGCACGCGAAGCGTGCGTCCGTCGAAGGACGAGGGCGTGCTCACAGACCTAGCTACTCAGCCGCCTGCTGAGCAGCCTTCTTCGCCTTGCCCTTCGCCGGCGCAACAGCTTTGGCCTTCCCACGCTTCGCCTGACGCGCCCGGCGCTCAGCCTGCCGCTCGAACGTCTGCACGAGGAATTTCCCCGTCCAGCTCTTCTTGTTCTTCGCGACATCCTCCGGCGTGCCCACGGCCACGACTTCGCCGCCGCCATCGCCGCCATCCGGGCCCATGTCCACGATCCAGTCCGCCACCTTGATGACGTCCAGATTGTGCTCAATCACCACGATGGTGTTGCCCGCGTCGACCAGCTCTTGCAGCACTTCCATCAGCGTCCGCACGTCATCGAAGTGCAGGCCGGTGGTCGGCTCGTCGAGGATATACATCGTCCGGCCGGTCGCGCGCTTCGACAGTTCCTTGGCCAGCTTCACGCGTTGAGCTTCGCCGCCCGAAAGCGTCGTCGCCTGTTGGCCGACCTTCACATAGCCGAGGCCAACCCGCGCCAGCGTTTCCATCTTGCCGCGAATGCCCGGCACCGCGCCAAAGAACACGCGTGCTTCTTCAACGGTCATGTCGAGTACGTCCGCGATCGACTTGCCCTTGTAGAGAACTTCCAGCGTCTCACGGTTGTAGCGTTTGCCCTTGCAGACATCGCAGGTGACATACACGTCCGGCAGGAAGTGCATCTCGATCTTCACGACGCCATCGCCCTGGCACGCCTCGCAACGCCCGCCCTTCACGTTGAACGAGAACCGCCCCGCCTGATAACCGCGCGCCTTTGATTCCGGCAGGCCCGTGTACCAGTCGCGGATCGGCCCGAATGCGCCCGTGTAAGTCGCTGGGTTCGAACGCGGCGTGCGTCCGATCGGCGACTGGTCTATGTCGATGATCTTGTCGAGATGCTCGATGCCCTCGATCTTCTGGTGCGCCGCCGGCGCATCGCTCGCCCCGTTCAGCCGCCTTGCCAGCGCCTTGTAAAGCGTCTCGATGATCAGCGTGGATTTCCCGCCGCCCGATACGCCCGTCACGCAGGTGAAGATACCAAGCGGAATTTCCGCCGTGACATTTTTGAGGTTGTTGCCTGTCGCGCCGATGACCTTGATCATCTTCTTCTTGTCGACCCAGCGCCGCTTCTCCGGGATCGCAATCTCTTCCTCACCGGAGAGATACTTGCCCGTGATGCTCTGCGGGTTCGCCATCAGGTCTTCAGGCTTGCCGAAGGCGATCACTTCGCCGCCCAGCACGCCCGCGCGCGGGCCCATGTCGATCACATGGTCGGCCGTCAGGATTGCATCC
>JAUYSA010000420.1 GCA_030696545.1 Hyphomonadaceae bacterium | reverse complement strand
CTATGTCGCCGACGCGAAGTCGAAGGACGGACCGGCCATCGTCGTCATCCAGGAGATTTTCGGCGTCAACAAAGTGATGCGCGACATCGCCGATTCGCTGGCCGAGGAGGGTTATACTGCGGTCGTGCCAGACCTGTTCTGGCGCATCGAGCCCGGCATCGACATCACCGACCAGACCGACGCCGAATGGGAAAAGGCGTTCAGCTACTTCAAGGCGTTCAACGTCGACAAAGGCGTTGAAGACATTGCCTCCGCGATCGACTGGGTGCGTGCGCAGGGCCACGCGAAGGTCGGCGCGGAGGGCTACTGCCTCGGCGGCCTGCTGGCCTATCTGACAGGCACCCGCACCGATATCGATGCGACGGTCGGCTATTACGGCGTCGGGATAGACAACTATCTGGCCGAGGCGGGGAAGGCGAAGAAGCCCGTCATGCTCCACATCGCCGAAGAAGACGGCTTCGTCTCGAAAGACAGCCAGGCGAAAATGAAGGCCGGTCTCACCGCGCCGAACTACCAGCTCTACTCATATCCCGGCCGCGACCACGCCTTCGCCCGCGATGGCGGCAAGCACTACCACCAGGCCGACGCAGACAAGGCGAACAACCGCACGATGGAGTTCTTCGAGAAGCATCTGCGCTAGGTAGGGCCTCTGCCCTACCACTCCAAAACGCCGGTAGGGCCAGCACGACCTTAACCCCCAAGTAACGGTATGACCGCGCTACCGGGGCGCCGGAGGGCAGGGGAGGGGAGCGTCGAACCGATCGTCCGCCCCCGGACGATCGGGATCAGGCGCGGTAGTTGAAGCTCACACTCACCCGCGAGGAAGCAGCGCGGTTCGGCGGCACCTCATGGCGCAGCCAGCTTTCCCAGAGCAGCAGGTCGCCAGCCTTGGGGGCGACATAGACAAAGCGGCGATGCTCCTCGTCTGCGTCTTCGCGCGGCGCGGGAGCAGCCATCATCATCGGCAGCCGCGGGTCCTCGAACTTCAGCGACGACGCGCCATCCGGCACGCGCACATAATAGGTGCCCGAGAGAACACAGTGCGGATGGATGTGTCCGGTGTGCGAGCCGCCGGGCTCGAGCACATTCACCCAGATGTTATCCAGCTTCAGCCGCTTGCCGCGCAGGTCCATCTGCAGCTGTCCGGTGAACGCCTCGACATGCGGCTTCATCGCCCGGACCAACTGGTCGAAACACGTCGCGCGCTGCGGCAGATCGTCGAGCGACGAGTACGACGTGTAGCCCTGATACCCGTTCTCCCGGCACCAGGCGCGCCCGGCCTTGTCCTCCTTCGCCAGCATCTTCGCGGCATCAAGCAGGTCGGCATTCAGCTCCGCATCCCCGAGCGAGGCGCGGTAGAGTTCGGTGACGAAAAGCCGGTTGGTTGTCATGTCGCCCAGCTAGCACAGCCTTCCAGAAATGCAGCTAGCCCTCTCCCGAGAGGGGAGGCGGCCGGTGCGCGCCGTGACAAAAACTTCAGCGTCCGCGCCCCTTGTCGTCCTTCAGCGCGTGGGCATCTGCGCTGGTGAGTTCGAGGCCATAGACCTCGCGCAACTGCGCCACCACCCGCAGCGTCTCTTTCGAGAACGGCGTCTTGTTGTCGAAGGCATGCAGCATCACGCCCTCGACAAGTTCTCCGAGGCTCATGTTCCGATAGTCCGCAAGCGCCCGCAAAACTTTCAGCACGGGCGTAGAAATTCGCACCCCCGTCTGCGTGCGTTCTGTTTCGTAGTCGGCCATGTATTTCTACCTTGGTACCAAGTTACCAATATTGTTTGGAGTTTGGTAACTCACCGCCACGATAGTCGGGTTGTGGGCGGAAGGAAAGGAGAGGCGAAGCGGGACTGACGGCGGACTGAACAACAGGACAAACACCCCCGGTTTGGCGGCCGGAGAGCAGGAGCACTGAATGAAGAGCGGGCGAGCAGTGTCGATCAGCGAACTGAGAGAACGGTTGGGAGTGGCGGAAGCGGAACCGCCGGCGCCGAAAGCGGCGCCCCCGATGGAACCGAGGCAGAGGCCACGCATCGTGTGGCGGCGCGACGAGGCGGCGCGGATGCACGAGATGACGGCGGAATAGTCTGATCCAAAAAGAAAGCCCCGCCCTCCGTGCAGGAGGGCGGGGCATCTGGAGAACCCTGCGAAAGGAAGCTGAAGCAGCCCCTAGTTGTTCATCGCCTGGAAGAACTCGGCGTTCGTCTTGGTCTGCTTGATCTTGTCCAGAAGGAACTCGATCGCGTCCTGGGCGCCCATCGGGTTGAGGATGCGGCGCAGGATGTAGATCTTCTGCAGCTCCTTCGGATCGGTAAGCAGTTCCTCTTTCCGCGTGCCCGACTTGAGAATGTCGATCGCCGGGAAGATGCGCTTGTCCGAGACTTTGCGGTCGAGGATGATTTCGGAGTTACCCGTACCCTTGAATTCCTCGAAGATGACTTCGTCCATGCGCGAGCCCGTCTCGTTAAGGGCCGTCGCGATGATGGTCAGCGAGCCGCCTTCCTCAAGGTTACG
>JAUYSA010000227.1 GCA_030696545.1 Hyphomonadaceae bacterium | reverse complement strand
TCTTCTCCGCCCGGGCCGCCACCGACGGCAACTGGCAGCGGCGGACTGGTGTTGAGCCCGGTGTCTGACAACATGATCACGTCCCAGTTTCTGTTCGACCAACTCGAGTACCGGCGTTCGCGCAACGGTACCAGCGCCTTGACGTGGGATTTCCAGGGCCGGGTCGGGACCGACTACCATCGGCTCTGGATCAAGTCCGAGGGCGAGCGCCAAGGTAGCCGGACACAGGACGGCAGGCTGGAATTTCTCTATTCCCGGCCCGTGGACGCCTTCTGGGACCTCCAGGCAGGAGTCCGGCGCGACTTTGGCGAGGGTTCGAATCGAAACTGGCTCGCGCTCGGCGTTCAAGGCGTTGCACCTTACTGGTTCGATGTCGAAGGCACGTTCTATGTCGGCAGCGGAGGCCGCACGGCACTGCGTCTCAATGCCGAGTACCAATTCGTCCTGACCCAGCGCACCTTCCTTACCCCGGAAGTGCAAACGAATTTTTATGGCAAAACCGACCCGGCGCGGGGAATCGGCTCAGGGGTGTCCGACGTGGAGCTTGGCATCCGCCTGCGCCACGAGATTCGGCGCGAGTTCGCTCCGTATGTCGGCGTCAACTGGAAGCGTCGCCTGGGGCGTACGGCCGACATGGCCCGTGCCGCAGGCGAGAGCGTGTCTGAACGGCAGCTCGTCGCTGGCGTTCGCTTCTGGTTTTAGAAAGAAGTCGCGAACGCGCGCACTGAGTGGACGCGCAAAAGGGTTGGAGCATCCGTCTTGTCAAGTCACGTCGGCCGGGCTTGACCTCCCCCCGAACTATTACTGAAAAGTAATCTCCCGGTCAGCGCAGCGTTGCAGGCGGTCAATCAGACTAGCCACTGCAGACAAGAATGAAACCTCGACGTTGTGTAGTTCGGAAATGTGCAACGTTGAGTTCAATCCCTGCCACGTCGCCCGCCGTTTGCGGCTTACCAAGGATTCAACATGTTCAAAATAATTTTCGCCGTTAGCCTTGTTGGCTTGATCGCGGCGTGTTCGAGCCTGCCAAGCACCGGTTCTGGATCGGGTTGGAATTCTCCGTCCAGTTCATCTAGCGAGGTCGGCGGCCCGCGCGGCAGTTCGGGAGGCGGACCGAACTGAACCTCTCGGTGATAGGAGAACGTGCTCGCGATCGGACCGGTTGCGACGAGCTGTTTGGCGTCCCGTCAATCGCAGGGGCGCCGGGCTCGACTGCGAATTGAAGCGAGGGACCCAACTGAGCAAGCTCAAACCTCACGCTTGCCGTCGTTGGTCGCTGACAGCCAATCACAGCGGATTTACTAGCATCAACTATCTCAACAACAGGAAATCTACATGAACTCCCATACATCCCGCGCTACCGTCTTCGGCCTCCTCGTTGAACCACCCCGGGTTTCGTGGAGACCGGTTGGTGTGAGTCAGACCTGGATGGTCTGCTGAATTCGGCTGTTGAATTCTCCTTTCTTTAAGCTCCCCGCAGGGGCCGCCGGAGGCCCCCTTCGTTGCTGCTTCCAGTAGTTCGCCTCCGCTTCAGCCGGCGGGATGTAGCCGATGGGCTCAAGCAGGCGCTGATGGTTAAACCAACAGACCCACTCGAGCGTCGCCAGTTCAACGGCCTCGCGGGTCTTCCAAGGTGAGCGGCGATGGATCAATTCGGCCTTGTACAGCCCGTTGATCGTCTCGGCCAGCGCGTTGTCGTAGCTGTCGCCCTTGCTGCCCACCGAGGGCTCGATGCCCGCCTCAGCCAACCGCTCGGAGTAGCGAATGCTGACGTATTGCGACCCCCTGTCGGAATGGTGGACCAGATCGCCCTCGCGCTCGTTTCGCCGTGCGTACAGCGCCTGCTCCAGCGCATCGAGCACGAAGTCGGTCTGCATTGAGGAGCTCACTCGCCAGCCGACGATGCGCCGCGCGAACACGTCGATGACGAAGGCCACATAGACGAAGCCTTGCCAGGTGGAGACGTAGGTGAAGTCGCTCACCCACAGCTGGTTGGGCCGCTCGGCTCGGAACTCTCGATTGACGCGGTCCAGCGGGCACGCAGCCTTGGCATCGGGCACCGTCGTGCGCACCTTCTTGCCGCGCACCACCCCGCGCAGACCGAGCCGGCGCATCAGCCGCTCCACCGTGCAGCGCGCCACCTCGACGCGCTCGCGATTGAGTTGCTTCCAGACCTTGTCGGCGCCGTACACGCGCATGTTGGCGTTCCACACGCGATCGATCTCGGGCATCAGCTGCGCATCTCGCTGGCGCCTGGGTGAGCACAGCGCCGGATCGCGCTTGCGCGCCGCCTCGCGCCAGTACCCCGACGGGGCGACCTGCAAGGCTTTGCAGATCGGCTCGACCCCGAAGCGAGCGCGATGCTCGTCCACAAATGCGGTCACGACTTCAAGCGGCGGTCGAGCTCCGCCTGGGCAAAATACGCGCCGGCCAGCTTCAGGATCTCGTTGGCGCGGCGCAGCTCGCGCACCTCGCGTTCGAGTTCCTTCACTCGCTGCTGATCGGCCGTCGTCGGCCCTTCGCGCACGCCGCTGTCACGCTCGCCTTGGCGCACCCAGCGCCGCAGCGTCTCAGGCGTACATCCGATCTTGGTGGCGATCGACTCGATCGCCGCCCACTGCGACGCGTATTGGTCCTTGGCGTCAAAGACCATGCGCATGGCACGTTCCTGAACCTCGGGGGAAAACTTTGACTTCCTCATAAGGGCTCCATCTTCTCAAATGAAGGAGCCTCCTCAAATCCCGGGGCGGTTCA
>JAUYSA010000147.1 GCA_030696545.1 Hyphomonadaceae bacterium | reverse complement strand
AGCATCGTCTTGATGCCCTGACCGACTTCCGGGTTCTTGGCCATGACGCGGATCGTGCCGTCGGGCGAGATCGCCACGAACACGTTCACATCGACGACCGGAGCCGCCGGTCTGGGCGGGAGGGCCGCGATGGTGGGCGCGCCGTCAGTTGTGTCGCCGGGCGTTACGCAGCCGGAGAGCATGAGACCGCCGCCAGCCGCAGAGGCCAGCAGGAAGAAGCGGCGCGAGGTATTGATGATGTTGCCGTCAGCCATGGATCAGACCTCCCGCGTGTCTGCAGTTGCAACGCCGGCAGCCGTCTTGATGGCTTGGCGGATGCGAACATATGTCCCGCAACGGCAGGCATTGCCCTGCATTGCGATGTCGATTTCCTTGTCGGTGGGCTTCGGCGTCGTCTTGATGAGCGCTGTAGCGGCCATGATCTGGCCGGCCTGACAGTAGCCGCACTGCATGACGTCAACGTCGAGCCAGGCTTTCTGGACTGCCTGTCCGATAGGCGTCTGGCCGATAGCTTCGATGGTCGTGATCTGCGCGGCGCCGATTGACGAGACCGGCGTGATGCAGGCGCGGGCGACCTGCCCGTCAATATGAACCGTGCATGCGCCACAAGCGGAGACGCCGCAGCCGAAGTTCGTGCCCTTCAAGTTGAGCTTGTCCCGAAGGACCCAGAGCAGAGGCATGTTGCCGTCTGCTACATCGACCTTCTCGGTCTTGCCGTTCACTGTGAGAGTATAGCTTGCCATTTTTTCGAGCTCCGCGGGTTTGTTCCGGAATCGCTTCCGGTTCCTCCACCCAGTTTTTTGACCCGAGACGGATTTCGCCCTGCAAGAGCCTGCAAGAGAGAGCGCGTCTTGGGGGAATCCATAACGTGGGACTTGGCTAACGCCAATGCGGACGCGGCGCGTACTCGCCGGATTCTGCGCCCAGTCGATACACGCTTGCGCGAGAAGGCCGTTCCGGCGAACGACACCGGGAAGTTTTCTGCGAACCGTTCTCAGAATTACGCGCGTCTTGCGATGCTAGCCGCTGTAGTTTTGGAAGTATAGCGCGAGCGTCGTTCGACGGTGGTTGACGCGTCCGTCTCGCTCGCAAGGGCGAGCGATCCACCACCTCCATCGTTTCGCGATGGAGGAGGAAAGAGATCAGCGGCCTTTGAATACCGGCGCGCGTTTTTCGACGAAGGCTTTGGCGGCTTCGGCGTGGTCGGCGGTTTGCGCTGAACGGGAGTGGTTGAGGGCCTCGGTGTCGAAGGACAGGAGCATGTCGCCCTTTTCAGCAGTGTTGAGGTTCTTCTTCATCAGGCCCTGGGTGATGCGGGCGCCGCCGGCGAAGCGTTTGGCGAGGGCCAAGGTTTCGGCTTCCAGCTCCTTCGGATCAACGGTGCGGTTCACGACGCCCAAGCGTTCGGCTTCTTCAGCGAGGATCACGTCGGAGAGCAGGTAGAGCTCTTTCGCTTTTGCCGAGCCGACGAGCTGCGTGAGAAAGTAGGTGCCGCCGAAATCACCCGAGAGACCGACCTTGGCGAAGGCGGTGGTGATCTTCGCGCCTTTCGCGGCGATGCGGAAATCGCAGGCGAGGGCGATGGAGAGGCCTGCACCGGCGGCGGCGCCGGGGATCGACGCGATAGTGATCTTCGGCATGTCGTGCAGCCAGCGTGAGACTTCCATGTTCTGGCGCAGGGAGTGGGCGGCTTCTTCAGGCGAGCGGCCATGGTTGGCGCCGCCTTCGGTGGCGGCGAAGCCCTTCACGTCGCCGCCTGCGCAGAAGGCGTTGCCCGCGCCGGTGATCACGACTGCGCCGATAGAGCTATCGGCGGCGAGGCGGGGCAGAGCTTCGAGCAGGGCAGCAAGCATGGACGCCGACAGCGCGTTGCGCGCCTCGGGCCGGTTCATGGTGAGGATTGCAACGCCATCCTGCGTGGTTTCGAGAAGGTCGGCCATGTGCGTCTCCCTGAACTTTGGCGGTCAGGGATAGGACCGGGGTGGGTGTGGCGCAAGCTGACGCTGCGAACCGTTCAGGGTGAGACGCCGGTGGTGTCTGCGGGAGTGGTGTTACGCTCGGCCTGTCGTTCCATTGGAGAGTGAGCGCCTAGCTTTATGTCCGCGGAGCCGCACACTGGGCACACTATGCCGGGGGCGAGATCTTCAACGGAGGTATTGGCGCCGAAGCGAAGCGCGAAGTGAGCGGGATCGAGAGGGGTTTTCGCGTTGCAGTCCTGACAAGCGACCAGCAACAGGCGGTCGTGATCGAGATAATCGCGAAGCTTCATTGCCCTCACCCGCCAGGCTTCTGCCCTGTGGATCAATCTACATCGTGGCGCGCGAAAAAAGCGAATCGAATTTGCCGTTCGGCAACCGGGCGTTGAATCCGCGAAGGATTTCTAGCGAAGCTCGATCTGGTCGCGGCTCCATGCGTCTTCGCAGTCGGTCGCATCGTGCAAGATGTCTTCCGACAGAAGAGTTGTGTCCGTCATGCCGGCGCCCTTGAAGCGCGGATCATCGCATTCGCCATCCAGAGCGTAGGCGCCATCGTCGTCGCCGAAATCGGGTACGCCGGTTGAGCTGAAGCCGGCGAGGCTGATCTCGCCGCGTTGCCAGGCGGCGCTGCAATCGGCGGCGTCGTGGAGAATGTCGTCTTCCAGCAGGGTGGTGGTGGTCATGCCATCGCCCTTGAAGCGGGGGTCGTCACATTCGCCGTCTTCCGACCAGTCGCTGGCGTCGTCGCCGAAGTCTGGCGTGGCGGCGATACGCGATGCGGCGGCGGCGAGTTGGATCTTGCCAGTTCTCCATGCGCTGCGGCAGTCGCTGGCGTCGTGGCCGATGTCGGAGTCGATGAAGGGAGCGTCGCTCATGCCAGCGCCGGTGAAGCGGCGATCGTCACACTCGCCGTCCTTTGCCCAGCGGCTCTTGTCGTCGCCGAAGTCGGGCGTGGTGGGCTGGGCGTGGACGATGGGCGAGACGCCGGCGCTGGCGGCCATGAAGGCCGTCGCCGCGACCACGCGGAAAGTCTTCAGCATCGTCGTCGTCCCCGGAACCGCGCTGTGCGGCCGGTGCGGACTATGGCAAATGGCGGGGCAGTGTCCATATGGTGCAGCACAAGGAGCGGCTTGGACAATGTCGGCATCAGCATCCGATCAGCTCGGCGAGGCGCTGCGGCAGGCGTCGCGGATCGTGGTGTTTACCGGCGCGGGCATTTCGACGGAGTCGGGGATTCCCGATTTCCGTTCGCCGGGCGGCGTGTGGTCGAAGATGAAGCCGATCTACTTCCAGGAGTTCGTGGGGTCGGAGGTCAGACGGCGCGAGGCTTGGACGCGGGTGTTTTCGGGCGCTGCGGGATGGGTCGGGAAAGAGCCGAATGCGGGGCATCATGCGGTGGCGCGGCTGGTGGCGAGTGGGCGGGCCTCGGCGGTGATCACCCAGAATGTCGACAACCTGCATCAGGCGTCTGGCGTGCCGGAGGGCAGGGTGATCGAGCTGCACGGCAATGCCAGCTATGCGACCTGCCTCGACTGCGGGTTGCGGCATGAGCTGGATGAGCTGCGGCCGGTGTTCGTGGATCGCGGCGAGATCCCGGCATGCCGGAGCTGCGGGGAGCTGGTGAAGACCGCCACGATCTCGTTCGGCCAGCAGATGCCTGAAGCGCCCATGATGCGGGCGGAAGCTGAGACAAATCTATGTGATCTTTTCCTGGTTCTGGGCTCGTCGCTGGTGGTGACGCCGGCGGCGCATTTCCCTGTGAAGGCCAAGCGTAACGGCGCGCGCCTGGTGATCGTGAACCGGGACCCGACGCCGCTGGATGAGATCGCAGACCTCGTTTTGAGCGCGGAAATCGGGCCGACCATGACGGCGGCCATGCGCGACCTGAACTGATCCGCGCGGCCGGGGTGGCCATTTGCGGACAATGCGGCGCCGGTGGATTTCTTCAGGTCAGGGGCAGGCCTTGCCCTCAAAGCCGAAGCTGCGGCGCATTTACGCTGTAATGTTCCCGGCATTGCCCGACGGAAACGAACAGCGTACCCGTTCTTCAAATGCCGCATCAAGCGGCGAAACTCCCCGGAGGCTATCCGTGCGCCGCGCACTTATTCTCGCTCTTGGAACTGCCCTTGCCGCCTCGATGGCGACCACCCCGGCCTTTGCGCAGCAAGCGCTCGGCATCAAGGAAAGCGCCGCACCGAAGGCTGCCCCGAAATACGATCCGACCAAGCCCTATCCGGCCTACACCGCGCCGCGCACCGCCTGGGGCGCGCCGGACCTGATGGGCATCTGGTCGAATGCTTCGCTGACGCCGCTGACGCGCCCGGCCGCGCTGAAGGATCAGAAAGTGCTGACCGACGCGCAGGTCGCCGAACTTGAAGGCAACGCGCAGATCGAGATCGAGGAAGGCAACGCCGCGACCGACCCGAACGCGCCCGCTGACTTCGTCGCCAAGACGACCGTGCAGCGTCCCGAGTTTGCCGCAGCTGGCGGCGACGTCGGTGGCTATAACCGTGGCTGGCTCGATCCGGGCAACCACGTCATGCGCGTGAACGGTGAAGCGCGCACATCGATCGTCACGACGCCGAACGGCTCGATGCCGTCGCGCAAGGCCAATGCCGTGACGGCGACTGCACAGCCGCCCGCCTTCCTGACGCATCTCGGCGAGAGCCCCACCAAGCGTGGCGGCGCCTTCGAGAACATGGAATCGCGTTCGGCTGGCGAGCGTTGCATCGTCTCGTTCGGCCGCAATGGCGGCCCGCCGATGTTCGCGAACGGGTTTTACAACAACAACTACGAATTCGTTCAGACGCCGGACCACGTCGTCATCAACGTCGAGATGAACCACGACTCGCGGATCATCCGTCTGAACTCCAAGCACCGCACGGATGACGTTCGCCCGTATTTCGGCGACGCGATCGGCTGGTGGGAAGGCGACACGCTGGTGGTCGAGACAACGCACATTCCGCAGAGCCAGCAGTTCATGGGCTCGTGGAAAGACCTGAAAGTGACCGAGAAGTTCAAGCGCGTCGCTGACGATCGCCTGTACTACTCGTTCACCGTTGAAGATCCGACGCTGTGGGATGCTCCGTGGGGTGGCGAGTACGAGTTCCACCCGCTCGAGACGCAGCGCCTGTTCGAATACGCCTGCCATGAAGGCAACTACGCCCTGCCGGGCATCCTCTCCGGCGCGCGCGTGGAAGAAGCCAAAGCCGCAGGCAAGAAGTACTAGAAACTGAAGTCCGGTGTTGATGAGGCGACCATGGCGCGCAAAAGCGCTGTGGTCGCTTCTCCGCCGATGCTGGCGACTGTCGCCATGAAGTCTTCCTCTGTCGCCGCACGTCCCTCGACGCGTTTGCGATAGGCCGTCCACGCAGAATAGAGCCCGTCCGATTTCGGCGCCACGCGCCGGAGTTCGGCGTCGAGCGCGAGGTTGGCGCGCAGGCCGCAGGTGTAGGCGACATCGAACACGCCAGCTTCCAGTGCGGCGTGAACCGAGCGCCCTGCCAGCTGCGCGGTGCATTTGCCGGCGGCAGCAGCCACGATGGCATTGGCCGCCTCGGCTTGTCCTGTGGAGCGCAGGGCGAGCGCGGCGAACGCCTCGGCGCCGCCTTCGTGTATCCACGCGCCGGTTTGATCTTCCGCGTAGGTCTGGCGCTGGTAAAGGTGCGCTGCCTCGTGCGCGAAGTGCCAGCCCAGGTCTTCCGCGAAGCCGGGCTTGGCCATCTGCTCGGGCCAGGCCGATCCGTAGAAGTGCACGAACACCTGCCCCGGAAGTGTGCCGCCCTGACGGCCAAAGCCATCGCGATGAGCAAGATCATAGGACGCAAACAGCATCGGCCGCGCGGGGAGTGCGCCCATGCGCTCGGCGAAATGATGGAGATAGACCGGAAGCTGTTCCGCCAGCTGCGAGCGGATTGCGCCGGGCAGGGCGTTGTCGATGACGGCGATGAAATCTGCCGTTTCGACCGTCCTGGTTTCGCCGATGTAGATGTTGCGCCCGCTGTCGCCATCCAACCATTCCGCAGCGCCAGACAACACCTTCCCATCCATGAGAATGGAGCGGCCCGGCGCGCTGAGCTTCATGCGCCAGCCATAGTCAACGCACGGGCCTCCGCAGGCAAAGAAGCGGCCGGTGTAGGTGAGAATGCCGCCATCTCCGAACGGCGAGAATGGGCCGTAGTCCTTCGGTAGGTCGCGATAGACCGGCGGTATGCTCAGGGCGACTTCGCTGAAGGCTGCGCCATCGCGGCGGCGCACGCGTTCGCCCGCATCGGTGCGGATGATCTCGAAGCCTTCGGGAGCTTTCCAGTCGACCGTGCGGCTGGCGTCTGGCGACCTGTCGAACACGAGCTCTGTTGCCGGGGCGGGCAGCGTGTAGGCCGCGATCCAGTTTCCGGATGCCGGAGCGGAGATCGCTATCGCGGGGAGGACGGCGGATGCGCCCGTCTGCTGTGTTGCACATCCGGCGGCGAGAAGGGCGGCGGCGGTGAGCAAGCGGTAAAAGTGTCCCATGCAGACAAATCTAACACGCCTGCGGTTTTCGATTCCAGCTCCCGGCAAGCTGATCTTATTTCGCACCCGATTTCCGCTTTGGCTTTTTCCGGCTCGACAGCCATGTGCGAAAAATCACGATAGGTGCGCCGAGCAAGCGCAGCGCGGAGCCGAGGACAAGGACGCCATAGAGCTTGAGGCCGGCGAGGATGGCGCCTGCCTCGAACGAACGCGGTTGAAGCTCGACGAGGTTGAGGCTCTCCTGCAGCGTGGCCTTGTTGTCCTGACTCAGGAAAAAGCCGAACACGTCTGCGCCACCCATAATGGTCTGCGAGATGAAATTCCAGAAGCCGAAGCCTTGCGCCGCTTCAGGCCCGAACAGGCGCGCCTCGATGGCAGGCGAAAGGAGCGTGTAGGAATAGGCCATCATCGCCACGATCGGCAGGGCGCTGAGGTGCGACAGCAGCCGCTTCAGGTCTGCGATGAACAGCTTGCGCGCGCTGAACTTGCGGCGCGGCGCCTGGGCCAGCCCAAGATCATGCGGCTTCCAGATGCCGGCGATGTCGCTGATCGCGTGCGCCGCGGCGTCGGCAATCGCAATGCCCGCGAAGATGCAGAAGAAGATGTTCTGCGGCGAAGATGGAAGCGTCGGCCGGATGATGGGCGAGGCGATGGCCAGCCAGAAGATCGAGGTCGTCGCGAGCAGGGTGACGTAAAGCCAATAGAGGCCGGTCTGCCATTTGGAGTCGCTCGGCGGCGGGGCCGGTCCTACCACGCCAGCTCTTTGCCGTTCCACGCGAGGAAGCGGCCCGTCGATGCGATGTCGAGCTTGTCGATCAGCTTCTGCATCTGCGTGGCGCTTTCTTCCGGCGACAGCTGCGCGCCCTCTCCGCCCATGTCGGTCTTCACCCAGCCGGGGTGCAGGATCAGCACGGGCACGCCCAGAGGCTTCAGCTCGGTGGCGAGGCCGCGCATCAGCTTGTTCACCGCCGCCTTGGAGACACGATAGGCGAGCGCGTCAGCGAGGGCCGACTGCACCTGTCCCATCTGGCTCGACAGGGTGACGATCTTGCCCTTGGCGGCCTTCACGTTCGGGAGGAAGGCGTTGGCGACGCGCAGCGGCGCGATGGCGTTGACGTTGAGGGTTTCAAGCAGGCCCTCGAAATCCATGTCAGTGGCGGACTGGCGATCCGGCCCGCCTATGCCGGCATTGTTGATGAGGACGTCGATAGGTTCGGCTTCGAGCTTGCGGCGCGCGCGACCGATCTCGGCGGGGTCGGACACATCCATCTCGATTACTTCGACCCATTTCGGCTGGGTCTCCGCGAAGGCGTCGAGTTCAGCGCGATCAGACGTGGCGCGCACGGTGGCGATGACCTTGTCGCGACGGCTGGCGTAGGCCTTCACAAGGGCAAGACCGATGCCGCGGTTTGCGCCGGTGATCAGTACGACAGCCATCGTCCTTTTCCCCGGTGTGGGCCGGGTCCTCTTTTATCAGCGTGTCGGGACGGGCTTGTCGCCGCGATAGTCATAGAAGCCGCGGCCTGCTTTCTTGCCGACCCAACCGGCCTCGACATATTTCACGAGCAGCGGGCAGGGACGGTATTTCGTGTCGGCGAGGCCATCGTGCAGGACCTGCATGATGGAGAGACAGGTATCGAGGCCGATGAAGTCGGCAAGCTCGAGCGGCCCCATCGGATGGTTGGCGCCGAGCTTCATGGCGGTGTCGATCGATTCAACCGTGCCGACGCCTTCGTACAGCGTGTAAACCGCCTCGTTGATCATCGGCATCAGCACGCGGTTGACGATGAAGGCCGGGAAATCCTCGGCATTGGTGACGTGCTTGTTCAGGCGCTCGACGATGTGGACGGCGGTTTCATAGGTCTGCTGGTCGGTGGCGAGGCCGCGAATGACCTCGACCAGCTTCATCAGCGGCACGGGGTTCATGAAGTGCAGGCCGATGAAACGTTCCGGGCGGTCGGTCGCTGCGCCGAGGCGCGTGATGGAGATGGACGAGGTGTTGGTGGCCAGCATCGCGGTCTTCGATACCTTGAGGCATACCTCATCAAAGATGGCGCGCTTGACGGCTTCCTTTTCGGTGGCCGCCTCGATGGCGAACTCGACATCGGCGAACGCGTCCAGGCTGGTGACGGGCTTTATGCGCTTCATGCCGGCGTCGCGCTGTTCGACCGAGATCATGCCACGATGGACCTGACGCTCCATGTTGCGCTGGATGGTCTTGATCCCTGCCTCAAGCCGTTCGGCGGAAACATCGTTCAGGACGACGTCAAAGCCGGCCAGCGCGCAGACGTGCGCAATGCCGTTTCCCATCTGTCCTGCGCCGATGACGCCGATGGTGCGAATGCCGGTCATGCGGGTGTGACGCCTGTGCTGTGAATCGAGCTACGCTAGCACGCGAACCAGAGGCCGCGAGTCTCGCTATTCGCACATGCACAAGAGAGAGTGAAGAAGCCCAATAGTGTGACGTTTACGCACCAGGAATAGCCGCTCACGGCGGCGTGAGCACAAACCAGCCTTTCAAACCCGCGATCCTGGGGCGCCTTTTTTCCTTCGAGGCTGAAAAGGCTGCGTTATACTTGGCCGAAACAACAGCTGGCTCCCGTCAGGGCGAAGGCCGGCGTCTCGGGGAGGTCCACATGCTGAAATGGATTTGTATGGCGGGATTGGCCGCCGCCATGGCCGGACCGGCTTTCGCGCAGAAAACCGACCTTCCGGACCGCGCGCTGAAGCAGACAAAGCCGTTCGACCAGGCGTCGATCAAGGAAGGTCTCACCGCACTGAAACAGGGCGGGGAATGCACGGTGCAGTACATCGTCGGGGTGAATGGCAGGGCGAAAGACATCGCCACCGACTGCACCGTGGCCGACATGGCGCCCTACATCGCGCGCGCGGTCGAGACGGGCGAGTGGGACGCGGAGATCACGGGGGGTGAGTTCTTCGACAGCTTCCCGATCAAGCAGGTCTTCAAGTTCGGCTCGCAGCAGGCTGTCGATCCGCGCGGCGAGAAATCGCCGGTGATGGTGTCCGGCATTCCGCAGAAGGCGATCGAGCGGGCAATTGCCCAGGTGAATCAGGATGGCAAGTGCGACGTGAAGTTCACGGTCGCCGCCGATGGCAAGCCGAAAGACATCACGCCGAACTGCCAGCCATCCGCCTACGATCCGAAAGTCGTGGAGGGCATGGCGAGCATGAAGTTCGAGCCCGGCCTCAAGGGCGGCGCGCCCACTGACTGGCCCGGCCTCTCGATGCCGATGACGCTGACCAAGCCGAAGGGGTGAGGCTGGTCGAGAGCTGAAATGAAAAGCCCGCTCCGGATGATCCGGGGCGGGCTTTTGTTTGGCTTGCAGGAAGGATGGAGAACGATTGAGGAACTGTTGATTGCCCGGCGGGACAAATCGCGACAGAATGTCGGCGCGGTTCCCAGTTTTTTGATTCGGGTCGGACAATGCAAGCTGAACAGACTGAAGCGTTTCCAGACTTGCTGGCGCGATCCGGACTCACAGCGCGACAGGCGGCGGCTGAGTTCGATGTCTCGCTTCGCACCATTCAGCGTTACGCCAATGGTGAAGTCCGCGTTCCGGCCATGGTCCTGAAAAATTTGTCCTCGAAGATTGTGCGACTGCAACGTCCGGCGAAGAAGGCCGGGCCAGCGTTTACATTCATTGACCTGTTTGCGGGAATTGGCGGACTGCGTCTCGGTTTCGAGGCGATTGGTGGCAAGTGCGTGTTCACGAGCGAGTGGGATAAGTACGCCCAACAAACCTATCGAGCCAATTTCTCTGACGGCCCCGATCATCAATTCGCTGGCGACATTCGGCCATACGGCGCGAACCCTTCGTTGATACCGGCCTTTGATGTTTTGCTGGCCGGATTTCCTTGCCAGCCATTTTCTCTTGCGGGGGTGTCAAAGAAAAACGCATTGGGACGCCCGCACGGATTTGATTGCGACAAACAGGGCACGCTGTTTTTTGAGATCGAGCGCATCATCAAACATCATCGTCCAGCGGCATTCCTGCTTGAGAACGTCAAAAATCTGGAACGACACGATAAGGGCCAGACGTTCGCAGTTATCAAGGACACGCTGGAGAATGAGCTAGGCTACAAGCTCGAGTATCGTGTCATCAGTTCACACCCTTGGGTGCCGCAAAAGCGCGAGCGCATTTTTATGGTGGGCTTTCGCGAAGACTGCGGTTTCAGTTTTGACGGATTTGACAAACGCACCCCACCGCAAAGCGAGTGGCCCGTGCTTGGCGACATCATGCAGTCGCATAATGAGGTCGGTCAGAAATATACGCTTACCGCCCATCTCTGGCAGTATCTGCAGGACTACCGAGAGAAGCATGAAAAGGCGGGACACGGATTTGGTTACAGCATGTTCGGCAAGAACGGTGTCACCCGAACCCTGTCGGCACGATATTATAAGGACGGCTCCGAGATTCTGATCGAGCAGAAGGGAACGCGGCCACGCCGTCTAACGCCTATTGAATGCGCGAGGCTCATGGGGTTCGAACGTGGTGATCGCACATGGAACATCCCTGTTTCTGACACGCAGGCCTACAAGCAGTTTGGAAACTCAGTTGTTGTCCCAGTGGTTGAAGCGGTAGCCCGGCACATGCAACCTGCCATTCGAAAGGCCGTCGCGGGGAAGCCAAAGCTTCGCAAACAGATGGAACTGTTCGTCGCAAATGGCTGACGTGGTTTCGTCCGAAGTCCGTAGCCGGATGATGTCAGGCATCAGGGGAAAGGACACCAAGCCTGAGATGATCGTGCGGCGTGGGCTACATGCGCGAGGCTACAGGTTCCGGCTTCACGACAAGGGCTTGCCCGGACGACCCGATCTTGTTTTTCCAAAATATCGTGCAGTGATATTTGTTCACGGTTGCTTTTGGCACGGCCATGACTGCCACCTGTTCAAGTGGCCAAAGACACGGGAAGAGTTCTGGCGAACTAAAATCCAAGGAAACCAGGTCCGAGACCGCTTGGCAGTTTTACGCCTTCGAAAGTTAGGATGGCGAGTCCGAACCGTTTGGGAGTGTGAGCTGAGAAAATTGGCTTCTTCTGAAACAGAGGAGGTGATGACGGCGATGGCTCGGTGGATCGGTGACAGGTAACATGAAACAAGGCTTTCTGTCTGACTTCTTTGTTGGGGTCGGCGCGAAACGGGTCTCGGCTCATGAAGTCGATCCTGCAGTATCGCGTGGGCATGAGTTTCAGGACGTAAAAGCTTTTCGGCACTTTCTCGGCGAGCCTGGCGAGCGGCGCAAAATCCCCGCGACATATCTTTGGATCGACGAAGACGAACAAGTCGATCAAGTCGACGCGACGGCGACCTGGTACGATAGCCGGCGAGGCCAAACTCACAGAGAATCTGAAGGTCGATTCTATTATCCTGCTGCCGTCGAGTCGGTTGTTCACCGCGCCGCCGACGGAGATGTCTTGTTCGTCGCCTTGCGTAGAGACGGTTCGCTTCTTTTTATTCTATGTCCATCCGACAGCAGCGCACGGGGCCAGCTGGAGTGGTTATTTAACATCGCTATTGAGGGAGGTGATTTTTCAACAACCGAGATTACCCCGACAGGCCGCTTCGAGGTCGGGTTCACCGCAAGGTACGTGCTCGACCTGATTGGGGTTGTTTTCGAAGAAACGGACGACGCTCTTCTCCAGAGCCTCACTAAAGCTTTTGGTCAGAATTTTCCGACAACAGGATCATTCTCCAGCCACGCGCGAAAGCTCGCACCCGCCGTTGATACGCTTACCGATCCTGACCATGCGCTGATCACCTGGATGGATTTCGAAGAACGACTGTTTCGCATTTTCGAAAGGCACATATTGGCAAGCCGGCTTCGTGAGGGATTTGCCGGAGGAGCAACCATTGATATCGACGCATTTATGTCATTATCGCTCAGCGCGCATCAACGGCGAAAATCAAGGGCAGGTTTTGCGCTCGAAAATCATCTAGAGTTTTTGTTTGCTCGGTCCGGACTTTCCTTCGATCGCGGCGCCACAACTGAAGGCAAAAAAAGGCCAGACTTTTTGTTCCCGAGTGGTGTTGCGTATCGCGACATCTCCTTCCCTGCAAACGCTCTGACTTTGTTGGGAGCAAAGTCCACCTGCAAGGATCGCTGGCGGCAAGTTTTAAGCGAGGGCGCAAGAGTCGACCAAAAACATCTACTTACCCTTGAGCCGAGCATCTCATCGGCTCAAACCGACGAGATGCAGGCCGCAAATCTCCGCTTGGTGCTACCAAGGACGATCCACGAGACGTATTCCGAGGCTCAACGTCACTGGTTGCTATCTGTCACCGATTTCATTGACCTCGTAAGGCGACGTGCAGCGGATCCAGCCTAATTCATCGCCCGGCGCTTCATCTGTGCGGGGACGCCGTTGAGGGCCAGTGTGTTGGTTTCCTTGTCGACGGTGATTTTTATGTCGTCGCCGTCCTTGATCCGGCCTTCGAGGATGAGGCGGGCGAGGGGGTCTTGCAGTTCCTTCTGGATCGCGCGCTTCAGCGGGCGGGCGCCATAGACCGGGTCGTAGCCGCGTTCGGCGAGCCAGTGGCTGGCTTCGTCGTCGAGCTTGATGGTCATGCGGCGGTCGGCGAGGATTTTCTCAAGGCGCTTGAGTTGCACGCCGACGATGCGGTCGATCTCCGAACGGCCGAGGCGCTTGAAGAAGACGATTTCGTCGATGCGGTTCAGGAATTCCGGACGGAAGTGCGTGCGGATGGCTTCCATCACCGCGTCGCGCGCATGGCCGGAGATTTCACCCTCTGACTTGTCCTCCGCAAGCGCGTGGGCGCCGAGGTTGGAGGTCATGATGATGACCGTGTTGTTGAAATTCACGGTGCGGCCCTGGCCATCGGTGAGGCGGCCATCGTCGAGCACCTGCAGCAGCGTATTGAACACGTCCGGGTGCGCCTTCTCGATCTCGTCGAACAGGATGACCTGATACGGGCGGCGGCGGACGGCTTCGGTGAGCGCGCCGCCCTCCTCATAGCCGACATAGCCCGGAGGCGCGCCGATCAGGCGACTGACGGCGTGCTTCTCCATGTACTCGGACATGTCTATACGAAGCACGGCGTTGTCGTCGTCGAACAAGAATTCGGCGAGAGCCTTGGTGAGTTCGGTTTTGCCGACGCCAGTGGGGCCGACGAAGATGAAAGAGCCGATCGGCTTGTTCGGGTCCTGCAGGCCGGCGCGGCCACGGCGGACGGCGTTGGAGACGATCTCCAGCGCTTCTTCCTGGCCGACGACACGCTGGCGCAGCTTGTCTTCCATTTGCAGCAGCTTCTCGCGCTCGCCTTCCATCATCTTGTCGACGGGGATGCCCGTCCAGCGCGAGACGACGGCGGCGATGGCTTCCTCGTCCACCACTTCCTTGACGAGCGGGTTCTTGTTGTCCTGCCCATCAGGCTCCTTGCCTTCTGCGTCGGAGATCAATTTTTCCAGCGCGGGGATGTCGCCATACTTGATCTGGCCAGCGCGCGCCCAGTCTGAGCGGCGTTCGGCGTCTGCGAGTTCGGCGCGAGCCTTGTCGAGGCGGTCTTTCGCCTGCGTGCCGCCGGCGAGGCGATCCTTCTCGGCTTTCCATGCCGACGTGATCTCGTCGGACTTGGCCTGCAATTCCTTGATCTCGGCTTCGCGGCGCTTCAGGCGATCCTGGCTGGCCTCGTCCTTTTCCTTCTTGAGCGCTTCCGCCTCGATGCGCAGCTGCATCAGGCGCCGATCGATCTCATCGAGTTCTTCAGGCTTGGATTCCACCGCCATGCGGAGGCGCGCAGCGGCCTCGTCCATCAGGTCGATGGCTTTATCCGGCAGAAAGCGGTCGGTGATGTAACGGTTCGACAGCGTCGCGGCGGCGACGATTGCGGCGTCCGAAATACGGATGCCGTGGTGGACTTCGTACTTCTCTTTCAGGCCGCGCAGGATCGAGATCGTGTCCTCGACCGAGGGCTCGCCCACGAAGACGGGCTGAAAGCGGCGGGCAAGAGCGGCGTCCTTCTCGACATGCTTGCGGTATTCTTCAAGCGTGGTCGCGCCGACGCAGTGGAGTTCGCCGCGCGCGAGGGCGGGCTTGAGCAGGTTGGATGCATCCATCGCGCCATCGGCTTTCCCGGCGCCGACCAGCGTGTGCATCTCGTCAATGAACAGGATGATCTGGCCTTCGGCTTGCGTCACTTCCTGCAGAACGGATTTCAACCGCTCCTCGAACTCG
>JAUYSA010000140.1 GCA_030696545.1 Hyphomonadaceae bacterium | reverse complement strand
ATCCTGCGCGAAGACGGGCGGCGGTCATCGTTCCGGATCGTGGGCGAGGACGAAGCGGATCCCGCGCGGGGTCTTCTGTCCTGGGTATCGCCTCTCGCGCGCGCAATGATGGGCAAGGGCGTCGGCGAGGAGATCGAGGCCGGCGCCACCGAGGCGACAATCACCGCGATCTCGATCTAACCCTGATTGTTCTTCATGCCCGCGAAGAAGGCCTGCGCGTCAGGACTGTCGCCTGTAAATTCGCCCGGCACATCCTCGCAGAATTTCACCCAGCTGATCCTGGATTCAAGCCCGTACTGGATTTCAATAGCCGCCAGCTCGGGATCGTCGAGCGATCCGATGGTGACGTAGATGCGCGCTTCCGGAGTGTTGTAGGCAAAGGTCAGAGGGGTGCCGCAATCAGGGCAGAAGCCTCGCATGGCGAGATTGGACGAAGCAAAGAACGCTGGATCGCCCTTAGTCCACTCGAGCTTGTCTTTCGCGCATCCGGCGAGCGCGGCGAACAGGCCGCCTGTCGCCTTCTGGCACATACGGCAGTGACAGGTATGCGCCTTCTCGACCCTTTCGACGTGCATGGCGTATCGTACTGCCCCGCACTGGCATCCGCCCGTGATCGCCATCACTGGACCTCCGGCAGCTTGTCGACCTCGATCTTCCAGCGTGCCCGCTCCATGGCCGGTGCGCAGTCCGGGGTCAGCATTGTCTGAGGCTGCCAGCGCAGATAGGCCGCGCGCTCGTCTTCTCCAGGGTGGCGTTTGAAGGTCTCAAGCATCGTCGCGTGCTCCCTGTCGGAGGCGGCCAGGTTCAAACCCTTTCCCTGGGCGGCCGTGCGGCGAACGGACGATAGTGTTTGTGCTAGCGGGCCACCCTTCTCCTTGACCGCGCGGGCCGCTTTTGCTGCGTCGAGTTGGGTATTGGCATCGAGCCACCCGACAAATTCGTCATGCAGCAGGATGCCGCCTTCGACACGCGCCTGGCATCGGCCTAGCGCGTCGAGATCTGCCTGACTGAAAGCCTCGGCAAGCTTCTGTCCCGCTACGTAATCATCCTGCTGCGCGTAGGCAGCGGGACAGACAGCCAAGAGCGCCAGAGCAACCAGCCGGTTCATGTAGGTTCCGTAAGATTCAACCTGAAAGTAACCATGCCATGCGATATGATCCCTGCGTAAGGGAGTTTTCTCATGGGCCGTCAGAGCCCGGAGGCAACTGCCTCAGGCGGTTGGCGCGAGGCTTGGCCTGTGCTGGCATGCCTTCTGAAGGGACTAGGGACTATGTTCTTCAACGGTAAGCCGAAAACAACCAGCTTTACGCGCACGCTTGTAGGCGAATGGCGCGCTGACACGTCGTCTGGCGACGTGAAGGGCGAGATCACGACTGTGTTCAACACAGATGGATCCTATCTCACGCGCAACCGCATGGAGATCCGGGGCGTCGCCGCCGATCCCGTCACCCAGACCGGCCGCTACCGCATCGAAGCCGTCGACAAGCAGCGCTTCAAGCTGTTCACCATCGACGAGAACGGCCAGCCGCTGTCGACCACAGTGCGGTCCTTCGTCGACAAGAACACCATGCTGAACGAGGTCGGCCGTATTACCTTCAAGCGCATTGAGCAGCCTCAAGAACCGCTGTTCTGAAGCTGCCGGGCCTGATCCGCAGCTTGGCCAGGCCGGGGCTCCCAATCCGCCGCAACATCGACTATCTAACCTTCACCGAATGCGACGAGCCGATACGTCGCCTCCGTCCAGAAGGAGATTTTGATGCGCGATTACCTGAAATTCTACATCAATGGCGAGTGGGTCGATCCTGTCACTCCGCGCGCGCTGGACGTGCAGAACCCTGCCACCGAGGAAAGCTACGCTCGAATTTCAATCGGCTCAAAAGCTGATGTCGATAAGGCCGTCGCCGCCGCCAAGGCAGCTTTCCCCGCTTTTGCCGCTACCACGAAAGAATACCGCGCAGACCTGCTCGACAAAATCATCGAGGTTTACAAGAAGCGCATGGGCGACATGGCCGGCGTCGTGTCCGAGGAAATGGGCGCGCCGCTCTGGCTGGCCCAGGGAGCGCACGCTCCGTCCGGTCTTGGCCACATCATGCAGGCCGCCAACTATCTCCGCACCTTCGAGTTCGAAGAGCGCCGCGGCAAGCACCTGATCCGCAAGGAGCCGATCGGCGTCTGCGGCTTCATCACGCCGTGGAACTGGCCGCAGAACCAGATCGCCTGCAAGGTCGCTCCTGCGATCGCCGCCGGCTGCACGATGGTGCTGAAGCCGTCCGAGATCGCCCCGATCGACGCGATCATCTTTGCCGAAATCATGCATGAAGCGGGCGTGCCGAAAGGCGTGTTCAACCTCGTCAATGGCGACGGACCCGGCGTTGGCGCAGCGCTGTCGGCTCATCCGGATGTCGACATGATGTCGTTCACCGGATCGACCCGCGCTGGCGTGCTCGTTGCGCAGGCTGCAGCGCCGACCGTGAAGCGTGTTGCACAGGAACTCGGCGGCAAGTCGGCCAACATTGTGCTCGACGACGCTGACCTCCAGAAGGCTGTGAAGCAGGGCGTCATGCAGATGATGACCAACACGGGCCAGAGCTGCAACGCACCTTCACGCATGTTCGTCCCGCGCGCCAAGAACGAGGAAGCCAAGGCCATCGCCAAGGCGACTGCTGAATCTGTGAAGGTGCAGGACCCGGCGACCGCAGAGAAGGGCGCCATCGGCCCCGTCGTCTCCGAGGCTCAGTGGAACAAGATCCAGGGCCTCATCAAGAAAGGCATCGACGAAGGCGCGACGCTGGTTGCTGGGGGCCTCGGCCGTCCCGATGGCCTCAATCGTGGCTACTATGTAAAGCCAACCGTGTTCGCTGACGTGCGCAACGACATGACGATCGCGGTCGAGGAGATCTTTGGACCAGTGCTCTGCATCCTGCCGTACGACACCGAAGAGCAGGCGATCGCGATGGCCAATGACACTGTCTATGGCCTCTCCGGTTACGTGC
>JAUYSA010000018.1 GCA_030696545.1 Hyphomonadaceae bacterium | reverse complement strand
CGCCGTGGCGGTTCGATGTTCCGATGCAGTCCGAGCCAGTATCGCCGCCGCCGATGACGACGACATGCTTGCCTGTCGCCATGATCGTCCCGCCGGGCGCGGCGGTTTTTTCGTCGTCGCCTGCCACGCGCTTGTTCTGCTGTGTCAGGAAATCCATTGCCGGATAAATGCCGTCGTGTTCGCGGCCCGGGATCGGCAGGTCGCGCGGTTTCTCGGCGCCGCCGGCCAGCACGAGCACCTGATAATCGTCCAGAAGTCGCTGCACCGACACGTCGATGCCGATGTGCATGCGCGGACGGAAGATCACGCCTTCGCCTTCCATCTGACGGATGCGAAGGTCGATGTGCTTCTTCTCCATCTTGAAGTCCGGAATGCCATAACGGAGCAGGCCGCCGATGCGGTCACTCTTCTCGAACACGGTCGGCGCATGGCCAGCGCGGGCGAGCTGCTGTGCGCAGGCGAGACCAGCGGGGCCAGAGCCGACGATGGCGACGCGCTTGCCCGTGCCGCGCGGGGCGAGTTGCGGCTTGATCCAGCCTTCTTCCCAGCCGCGATCAACAATCTCGCACTCGATGGTTTTTATCGAGACGGGGTTCTCGTTGATGTTCAGCGTACAGGACGCCTCGCACGGGGCGGGGCAGACGCGGCCGGTGAACTCCGGGAAGTTGTTGGTGGAGTGCAAGTTCTCGAGTGCGGGCTTCCAGCGGTCGCGATAGACGAGATCGTTCCAGTCCGGGATCTGGTTGTTGACCGGGCAGCCGGGCGCGCCCGGCGCGACGGAGCCGGTGCCCGAGCAGAACGGAATGCCGCAATTCATGCAACGCGCCGCCTGCGTGCGGACTTCGGCGTTATCCATCCGTTTCAGGAACTCGCCATAGTTCTTCTTGCGAGCCTCCGGCTTTTCATAGCCGCGCTCTTTTTTCTCGTATTCGAGGAAGCCTGTGGGTTTGCCCATGTTTGTCCCCTGACTCTACTCTGCCGCCACGATGCGCTGGCGCTCGGACTGCATGTCCTTCAGCGCGCGCGCGTAATCGGTCGGCATGACTTTGACGAAGTGGGTGAGCGCCTCGCTCCAGTTGTCGAGCAGCTCGCGCGCACGCGCGCTGCCGGTGTGGAGCAGGTGGCGCTCCACCAGAATGCGCAGGCGTTCGGCGTCGAACTTCAGCATGTCGCCCATGCCGTTATTGTCGACCGCAGGCGCGCGCTGCATCGGTGCGTCTGCATCGGCGCCGCCCTCGGCTGCCTTGATAGGTTCAAGCGCAACCATGGAGGGATTGCAGCGGCTGACGAAGCCTTTCTTGGGGTCGTACACATAGGCGATACCGCCAGACATGCCGGCCGCGAAGTTGCGCCCGGTCTCGCCCAGAACGACCACCACGCCACCCGTCATGTATTCGCAGCCATGGTCGCCGCAGCCTTCGACGACGGCGACAGCACCCGAGTTGCGCACGGCAAAACGCTCGCCCGCGACCCCTTCGAAATAGGCCTCCCCGGAGATGGCGCCGTACAGAACAGTATTGCCAACGATGATGTTCTCGGTCGGATCGCGCTTCACATTTTCCGGTTGTTTCACGATAACGCGTCCGCCCGACAGGCCCTTGCCGACATAGTCGTTTCCGTCGCCGATCAGCGTGACCGTAACGCCGCGCGCGAGGAAAGCGCCGAAGCTCTGGCCAGCTGTGCCGGTGAGCGAGATCTGGATCGTGTCGTCCGGAAGCCCGGCATGACCGAATTTCCTCGCAACTTCGCCAGACAGCATCGCGCCGACCGTGCGGTTCACATTGTTGACCGTCTCGACGATCTGCACAGGCTTCGGCGTCTTGCCGAAAGCAGGCTTCGCCGCCTTGATCAGCTTGTGATCGAGCGCGCCTTCAAGCCCGTGGTTCTGCGTCTCGCTAACCTTGGTCGCCACGCCGGCTTTCGGCTTGGGCTGGTACAGCAGCTTCGACAGGTCGACGCCCTTGGCTTTCCAGTGATCAACCGCGTGCTTCATGTCGAGCAGATCGACGCGACCAACCATTTCCTCGACTTTGCGGAAGCCGAGTTGGGCCATGATGCCACGAAGCTCTTCAGCCACGAAGAAGAAGTAATTGATCACATGCTCCGGCGCGCCCGTGAAGCGCGCTCGCAGCACCGGGTCCTGCGTCGCAACGCCGACCGGGCAGGTGTTGAGGTGGCATTTGCGCATCATGATGCAGCCCGAAGCGACGAGCGGCGCAGTTGAGAAGCCGAACTCGTCAGCGCCAAGCAGTGCGCCAATGGCCACGTCGCGACCCGTGCGCAGGCCGCCGTCAACCTGCACGGCAATGCGGCCGCGCAGTTCGTTCAGCACCAGCGTCTGTTGCGTCTCGGCAAGGCCGATCTCCCACGGGGAGCCTGCGTGCGTCAGCGAGGTGAGAGGCGATGCGCCCGTGCCGCCCTCGAAACCAGAGATCGTCACATGGTCCGCGCGCGCCTTGGAAACGCCTGCCGCAACCGTGCCGACGCCGACTTCCGAAACGAGTTTCACGGATATCCGTGCAGCTGGGTTCACATTCTTGAGGTCGTGGATCAGCTGCGCCAGATCCTCGATCGAGTAGATGTCGTGGTGCGGCGGCGGCGAGATCAGGCCCACTCCCGGCGTGGAATGCCGAACCTTGGCGATGTTCTTGTCGACCTTGTGCCCCGGCAGCTGTCCGCCTTCGCCGGGTTTTGCGCCCTGCGCCATCTTGATCTGGATGTCGTCGGCATTGACCAGGTATTCAGCGGTCACGCCAAAACGCCCCGAGGCGACCTGCTTGATGCGCGAGCGCATCGAGTCGCCGTTCTTCATCGGCGTGAAGCGATCCGGCTCCTCGCCGCCTTCGCCCGTGTTGGAGCGGCCGCCGATGCGGTTCATGGCGATAGCGAGGTTAGTGTGCGCCTCGCGGCTGATCGAGCCGAAGCTCATCGCGCCGGTGGCGAAGCGTTTCACGATCTCGGCCGCCGGTTCGACTTCCTCGATAGGGATAGGCGTTTCAGCGAGCTTGAACTGCATCAGCCCGCGAATGGTCAGCAGGCGCTCGTTCTGCTCGTTGATCGACTGCGCGAAGGCTGCATAGTCCGCAGAGACATTGCCACGAACGGCGTGCTGCAACTTGGCGATGCTGTCCGGCGTCCAGGCGTGATCCTCGCCGCGCACGCGGTAGGCATAATCGCCGCCGACATCGAGCAGGTCTTTGTAGATCGGGTTGTCGCCGAACGCGCTGACGTGACGGCGGACTGCTTCCTCTCCGATCTCGTTGAGGCCGGAGCCTTCGATGGTCGTCGCGGTGCCAGTAAAGTATTCGTTGATCAGTTCAGACGACAGGCCGACGCCGTCAAAGATCTGCGCGCCGCAATACGACTGGTAGGTCGAGATGCCCATCTTGGACATGACCTTCAGGATGCCTTTGCCGATCGCCTTGATGTAGTTCTTCTGCACCTCTTTGGCGGACAGCTTCATGCCTTCGCTCTGGCGGATCTGCTCCAGCGTTTCGAAGGCGAGATACGGGTTCACCGCTTCCGCGCCATAGCCGGCGAGGGTGCAGAAGTGATGCACTTCGCGCGCTTCGCCCGTCTCGACGACGAGGCCAACCTGCATCCGCAGCCCCTGGCGCACCAGCTTGTGGTGAACTGCCGACAGCGCCAGCAGCGCCGGCATGGGAATGCGATCAGTGCTGACCGCGCGATCCGACAGGATCAGGATGTTGATGTCCTGCAGAACGTGTTCGGTCGCTTCCATGCGGATGCGCTCCAGCGCGGCCTTGAGGCCGGCTGCGCCTTCGGCGGCATCCCACGTGATGTCGATCGTCGCCGTCCGGAACGTGCCGTCAACGAGTTCAGAGATCGAGCGGATCTTCTCGAGGTCCTTGTTGGTCAGTACCGGCTGCGTAACCTCAAGCCGCTTGTGCGTGCCGGCGGCGAGGCCGAGCAGGTTCGGGCGCGGGCCGATCATCGAGACCAGCGACATGACCAGTTCTTCGCGGATCGGATCGATCGGCGGGTTCGTAACCTGCGCGAAGTTCTGTTTGAAATAATTGTACAGCAGCTTGGGCTTGCGGCTCAGCACGGCGATCGGCGTGTCGGCGCCCATAGAGCCGATAGGGTCGTCGCCATTGGTGGCCATCGGTTCGAGGAAGAACGAGATGTCTTCCTGCGTGTAGCCGAAAGCCTGCTGGCGATCGAGCAGGCTGACCGAGTTGTCGCCCATGTGGCCCGGCGGCTCTTCCGGGTCGGACAGTTCGGTGAGCTTGAACTGCATCTCGTGCAGCCAGTCATCATACGGATGCTTGCTGGCGATCGCGTTCTTGATTTCCTCGTCCTCGATGATGCGGCCTTCATCAAGGTCGATCAGCAGCATCTTGCCGGGCTGGAGGCGCCATTTGCGGACGATCTTCTCTTCCGGGATCGGCAACACGCCGGATTCCGAGGCGAGCACGACCACATCGTCATCGGTGACAATGAAGCGAGCGGGACGCAGGCCGTTGCGGTCGAGCGTCGCGCCGATCTGGCGGCCATCGGTGAAAGCGATCGCGGCGGGGCCATCCCACGGCTCCATCAGGGCCGCATGGTATTCATAGAAGGCGCGGCGCGTCGGGTCCATGTTCGGATTGCCGGCCCAGGCTTCCGGGATCAGCATCATCATGGCGTGCGCCAGCGGATAGCCGCCCGCGACCAGCAGTTCGAGCGCGTTGTCGAGGCAGGCCGTGTCCGACTGGCCGTGCGGGATCAGCGGCCACATCTTGTCGAGGTCGGCGCCGAGCAGCGCGCTCTCCATCGAGCGGCGGCGCGCATACATCCAGTTCACGTTGCCGCGCACCGTGTTGATCTCGCCATTGTGGGCGATGAAGCGATACGGGTGCGCGAGACGCCAGGACGGGAAGGTGTTTGTCGAGAAGCGCTGGTGAACGAGCGCGAGCGCGCTCTCGCACAGCGGGTTGGTCAGGTCCTTGTAGAAAGTGCCAACCTGGCCAGCGAGCAGCAGGCCTTTATACACGATGGTGCGCGTCGATAGCGACGGCATATAGAATTCGGCAAGGCCCGGCAGGTTCTTCTTGCGGGCGACTTCGGCCAGCGGGTTCTGCGTTTCCTTGCGGATGGCGAGAAGCTTGCGCTCGAATGCATCCTGAGTCATCGCGGGCGAGCCCTTGGCGATGACGGCCTGCTTGATGACAGGCATGGAGTCGATCACGGCCTTGCCGATCCCCGTGAGATCGGTCGGCACGTCGCGCCAGCCGAGCAGCACCTGCTTCGACTTGCCGAGATAGTTGGCGAACTGGTTCATCGCGAAATCGCGCGCCGCTTCGTCCTGCGGCAGGAAGCACATGGCGACGGCATAATCGCCGGGCTTGGGAAGCTCGACCTTCGCGGTCTTCGCCCAGTCGCGGAAAAGCGCATCCGGAATCTGGATCAGAATCCCCGCGCCATCGCCCAGCAACGGGTCGGCGCCCACGGCGCCGCGATGGTCTAGGTTCAGTAGGATCTGGAGACCCTGCGCCACGATGGCGTTCGATTTTCGGCCCTTCACATCGGCAATGAAGCCGACGCCGCAGGCGTCGTGCTCGTTGCGGGGATCGTACAATCCCTGTGCCGGGGGAAGGCCCATTTCCATGCGCGTAAACTCGTAAGGTCACTAGTGGAAAAGAGCGCGTAGCAGGTGGGCACAGAATTTCAATCGGATAGCCAGTCCTGCGTCACTAATTGCGTGAGAGTGCGCGCCAAGAGGCGACTTGCGCACAGGTCAGCCCCAAGCAAATCGCTTTCGGCCCTTTGCGCTCTCGCGGAAACCAAAGCCGCGATGAGGGGGCTCGCGGCAAGCTCATGCCGCGTATCGGGCCCACGGCAGAAATTCTGTCGAACAGCGATAGCGGTTAATGCGCGGCGTTGAACGCGCGTGTGGCTGAGGCGAGGGCGCGGACCACGTCGCGCTCCTCGGCCGCGAGGAGCGGATTCCAGACGTCGAAGATGAGAATGATCCGCAACTCGTCGCTGTCATTCCGGGCGGTGTGTTCGATCGTGTCGTCGAAAACAAGAAGCTGGCCTTCGGTCCAGGTCCGATGCTCGAAGCCGACGCGGTAGGTGCATTTCTCGGGCACCACGAGCGGCAGGTGGGCGACCAGCCGGGCGTTGGTCTCGCCAGTGTGGGGCGGGATTTCGGTGTGAGGCGCGAGGGCCGAGAACATCGCGTTTGGGCAGAGCCCGGCGATCTCGGCCATGTCGATCATCTCAAGTGCGCGCCGCGTCTCGGGACATTTCGCGAGATGTGCCTCGTCGGGCTGACCGTTGCGCCAGAGCCCGTAATGGCTCCAGCGCGCTGACTGGTTGAGATCGCGCCATTGATCCACGGGCTGTCCGGGGCGGAGCTTTATGTAGGGTTGGAAGTCTTGCTCGTCTGCGAGCGCTGCTTTCAGCTCCTCGCGGATGACCTCCGTTCTGGATTCCAGTTCTGCCGCCCACGGAAACATGTCGCGATCGTAAAATGGAATAGCCGGGAGTCGCGGCACGTGAAGCTGGTTAGCGTGCTGGTGATAGGGCTCGGTCAGTCCGGCCATGACCGACGCTGCTTCGCGCCAGCGTTCGGCTTGCGACCGCGACAGCGATGACAACATTGGCGCCAGTGCGGCATCCAGCTCGGCCTGATGGTTGTGTGCGTGACGCGCTGCCGCATCGCGTGCGTGGTACATCTGCGGTCGGAGAACTTCCGGCCACATCGCTTCTGCGCCAGCGACTTTTACAGCATTGCGGAAGAACATCGCGGCAGCGGTTTGGTTGCCGATGCGCTCCAGCCGCTGGGCCTTGGCCAATAGTGCCGGCAGGAAATAGGGATCGATGGCCAGAGCTCGCTCGATGGCAGTTGCTTCGCCTGTCTCGTCGCCAGCGTTACGCTTGGCGCGGGAGAGCGTCAGAAGAATGAACGGGTCGTGGGGCGAGGCCTGTTGCGCCTCTTCGATCAAGGCGGCCGCCGCGCTGAAGTCGCGGCGCTGCATGGCGTGAACGCCGAGGCCGAATGCTGCTTTCGGATTGCGTGGATCGCGCCGCCGTACATCCGACCACAGCTTCTCGGCCGCCGCCCACTGTCCCGCATTGGCCGCCGCTTCGGCCTGGCGAACGAGTTGGGAAATGTCCTCGGTCATGGCGCATAGTGCCCGGAAAGATGCGGCGGCTCCACAGGGGAGCCGCCGTTGTCAGGTTGGGAAGAAGGCTAGAACTTCGTTGTGACGCCGAATGTGAACACACGGCCCAGCACGTCATAGGTCGAGGGATAGGTGTTGCCCGAGTTGTAGGGCGTTGAGCCCGTCTCGGTTTCCACGAATGGGGCTTCCTCGTCGGTCACGTTGGTGACGCCGAACTTCAGCTTCGCCCAATCCGTGATCTGCCATGAAGCCGCCAGATCAATATAGTTGTAGGCCGGAATGGACGCCGACTCCGCCGGCGTGTCTGCCGCCTGCGTTGGATCGACGGTCGATCCGTCGAGGTAGCGCCAGAGATAGGACACGTCGAAATCGCCGAAGGTCCACGTCGTGCGCTGCACGAAGCGGTGCTCGGGCGTCGGGCCGCCGGTCGAGCCGGAGACAGTGGACGGCAGGCCACACTGTTTGCCGTAATGCCCAACGCAATCCACGCGCGGCGCATCGGCTGAGGGCAGGTAGCTTGAGTCCATCACATAGGTGCCATCCAGCGCGGCTTCGAGGCCGCCCCATTGTCCAAGATCCCACGCGTAGCGCACCGAATAGTCGATGCCTTCCGCATGGACCTCGCCGATGTTCTGCGTGATCTGCTCGATGCCGTAGATCAGGTCGCCTTGAATTTTTCCCGATGTTGGATTGCGCGTGATGATCGCGCAGTCTGCATCAGCCGCAGACATGGTCGGGTTGCGGGCTACGCTGTAGCAGGCATCCACGATGTCGTAGTTCGGGCGGATCGAAATCGCGTTGTCGACTGTTATGTCGTAGTAATCCAGTGTCACGGCGAGGCCGGGGACGAAGGACGGCTGCCAGACGAAACCAAGCGTCACGGTATCCGCTTCTTCCGGCGTCACGTTCGGATCGCCGCCGAAGAAGGCGTTAACCTGACCCGAGGTCGGCTGGGTGATCGTGCCGCCATCGATTGCAGCAGCAGGCACGCCGGTGGCAACGCAAAGGTCGCGCAGCTGGCCCGTGATCGGGGTAGCAGGCGCGCCGTTGGCGCAGGGGTCGACAAGAAGATCTCCCGTGCCGGCGTTGAACGGGTTGAACAGCTCCGCGATGTTGGCGGCGCGCACGGCGCGCTGGAACATGGTGCGGAATCGCAGGTCTTGCACCGGCGCCCAGTCGGCCCCGTACTTGTAGCTCTCGACCTTGCCCGAGGTTGAGTAGTCGGACGTGCGATAACCCAGTTCGACGTTCAGGGAGTCCGCGAACGGAGCGTTCTCGATCACCGGGATGATCGCTTCCGCGAAGTATTCGTCCACATCGTAGCGACCTCGCGTCGGCAGCGTCGGACCGAAGCCGGGGGATGCGCCGGATTGTGAGGCGGCGTCGGGCCGATAGTCAGCGGATTCACCGCGAACTTCAAAGCCGAGCGAGACGGCGACCGGCGACGTAGCCATCGGAGACTTGAAGTCGCCGAGGTCACGGCTGATCGAGCCCGTCACATAGTCCTGCGTGGTCAGCGACTGCACCTGCAGATTCAGGCGGATGAAATCCAGCGCAGCCGAGTTGATCGGCGTTGAGGGCAGGAACAGGTTTAGTGGGGCGCAGCCATTGGCCGGATCGAAGCAGGTCGTCGGGCTGGATGCGAACAGCGCCTGCTGTACCTTGTCTGCGTCGATGTCGTTGTTCTGCTGTCGTTGCAGGCTGGTTTCGCCGTGCGCGGCTGCGATGTCCCAGTCCCATCCGAAGAAGTCGCCACGCAGGCCGACCAAGCCCTGGAATGTATCGTACTGGAAGGTGTATTGCCGTGGGCCGACCGCGACGCCGCGCCAATAGAGCGGAACGTTGACGCAGCTTCCGGCAGCGGCGTTGCTGCAGGCCGCGACCGGGTTGTTGGCTGCGAAGTAGTTGCTTGCCTGCGTGGACAGGAAGGGGTTCGTCAGCGGAACTTCGAACGAGAAGCCAAACGTTCCCGACGAAGCCAGCTGAGGCGATGATGTGGACGCCGAGTAGATGAAGCGCGAATACGCTTCAATGTCGTCGTTGAATGCATATTTGGCCAACGCCGTGGCGTTCCAGCGTTTCTGTGGCGACTGGTAAAGGTTCTGCGGGTTGAAGTCGAAGCCCTGATAGAACGGCACAAGGTCGCCATTGTCGCCGAACTGGGCGTCGCCAATGGGGCCGGGAGCATCAGTGGCGGTAGGCGTCGTTGTGAAGCTGTTGCCCGGTGTGGCCGAGCCGGGGCCACGTGTCTGATAGACCGCTTCCTTGTTGGCGTAGCCAATGCTGAGCACGACATTGCCGCGACCGTCTTCGAAGCCTGCGCCGACCGTGCCCTGGATGTTCTCGGTCTCGCCATCGCCGTGATCGGTGATCGAATAGGTGGTGTCGAGTTGCGCGCCCTGGAAGTCGTCGTTGAGAATGAAGTTCACGACGCCCGCGACTGCATCCGAGCCATAGACGGCAGAGGCGCCGCCGGTGACGACATCAACGCGTTCGAGAAGCGCCAATGGAATTGCGGTCACGTCGAACAGGCCGTTCGGATCGAAGGCCACCATGCGTTTGCCGTCGATGAGCGGCAGGGTGCGTGGCGTGGACAGGCCGCGCAGGTCGAGCGTTGATGTGCCGGACGAGCCGTTATTCACCTGTCCGCCGTTACCGGGCAGGAATTGCGGCATCGAGCGCAGCACTTCCTCAACGTCGATCGGCTGTTTGAGAGATAGCTCGTCCGCGTCGATCGTGGTGATGGGGCTTGAGGAGACATAGCCTTCGCGCGCGATGCGCGTGCCGGTCACAACGACGACGTCGTTATCTTCGGCGGCTTGTGGGGATTCCTGCGCCATGGCCGGGGCCACTGTGACGAGGGACATGCCTGCGAGGCTCAGCAGCGTTGAGCTGAGAAGCAATGGCTTCAGTTGGGGTCGGTTCACGTTTCACTCCATTCTGATGATTGCCTCTCCTTTCGCTGTGACGACCATGTTGAAGGCTCTGACCCCACGTCTCAGACAAGAGAGTGGCAACGTCAGAGTTCTGCCACGCCGCAGGTACCGTCAATGAAGACTAGGGTTCGTGGCAGGCTGTTTCGTTAAACTGCCTGATAGTGCAGCATTTTTGCATCAGGCCCGGTTTCAAAGGCTTTTGATGCCGCTTGGGAAGGTCAGGACGCCGCCGGATAGAGGCTGGCCAACTCCGCCGCGTAGGGGGCATAGGAGTCTTTTAGCGTGGCCTGATTGAGCAGCATCGAGGCGATCACTTCGCTGCCGCCGGGGTGATAGACGAAAGTGCGCGTCCAGTAGCTTTCGGTGCGGCGGCTGCCGCTGAGGGCGACGATCTCGCGTTCTATCTCGTAGTCTTCGCCAACGAAGAGCGGGCCTTTAATGAGGCGGATTTCCTGATCCGCGAACAGGCCGACGGCGGGGCCGCGAATGCGCAAGCCATCCTGGCGGGCGACGTGCTGGAGCAGGACGCTGATCATCTCGACGGGGACGATGGCGCGGCTCCATGGCGTCGCGTCGGAGCTGTACCAGGACGATGGCTCGGTGATCTTTGCGAGCTTGTCGTTGAGCGAGAAGGGATAGAGAGCGCCCATGTGCTGGTTCGCATCCATGCGGATGCCGATGCGCTGCGTACGCTGGCCGACTCTCAGGTCGCGCAGGATGACCGGCTTTTCCAGTGGCGCCAGCTTGTTGAGCCGGAGATCGAGTGCGGTCGGCGGAGCATGAGGTCCGATCGAGGCGGTGCCTTTCAGCACTTCCGTTCCGTCGCGCTTGGCTGCCCAGATGCGAGCGTGATCCTCGCCCGGCTCACGCTCGATGAAAGCGCGCACTTCCTCGCCTTCCAGCACCATGTTGCGGTAGTGCGCTGAGAGGCAGCCTTCCGACAGAAAGCGTTCGCCCCAGATGGCTTCGCCGAGCGGGGCGAACTGGCTGAAATGGGTCGGTCCTTCAATCGGGCCTGCCTTGAAGCCCAGCTTCTTTGCCATCTCGTCGTCGTGGACCGAGAGGTGATTATCGTAGGACTGTTCCAGCAGCATGTTGACGGGCTTCCGCCACGGGCCGGCGAGGACCTGTCCGAGGGTTTCGAGCGGGGTGTCGAAGGCGCGGGTCATGGGCGGTCTCCTGAGTACGACTATTGCAACCCCGGAGCGCGAAGACCAGCGGCGTTGGCGAAGAGCGGATTTACACCCTAAATAGGGAGTCGAAGGAGAGCTTCCATGGCCACGCCGCTGCGTATCGATTTTGTTTCTGACGTCGCCTGTCCGTGGTGCGTGATCGGATTGCGGTCGCTGATGAAGGCGCTGGAGGCGGTAGGCGACAAAGTGGAAGCACAGATACATTTCCAGCCGTTCGAGCTGAACCCCGACATGGCGCCCGAGGGCGAGAACACGACCGAGCATGTGATCAAGAAGTATGGCTCGAACCCGGAGCGTTCGGCCGCGTCGCGCAATGCAATGAAGGAGAGCGGGGACGCGCTGGGGTTCGCGTTCAACTTTGGTCCGCAGAGCCGGATCTGGAACACGTTCGATGCGCATCGCCTGCTGCATTGGGCGGGACTGGAGGGGAAGCAGTTTGAGATGAAGGAGGCGCTGTTCAAGGCGAACTTCACCGATCAGCTTTCGACGAGCGATCATGGGGTGCTGGCCGCAGCGGCCGAAACCGCTGGGCTGGATGGAAAGCGGGCACGCGAAGTGCTGGCTTCGGGCGAGTTCAGCGATGAGGTTCGGCGCGACGAAATGCTGTGGCGCAATCGCGGGATCAATGCGGTGCCGGCGGTGGTGTTCAATGAGCGCTGGATGATACAGGGCGGGCAGCCGCCGCATGTGTTTGAACAGGCGATCCGGCAGATTGTCGAAGGGACGGCGACGGCGGCGGTTGATTGATCACGGTGTGAGGAACAGCGTGCGTTCGCGTGCGCGCCGCTTTGCGAGCGCCTGCATGACGACGCCATTCATTCGGTTCCAGAGGAGGAAAGCGTTGGCGGCGCCGGGGCGGTCTTCGTCGTTGATGCGCTTCACGATCGACGAGCCGCGTGTCTTGCCGCTGCCGACATTGTAGCAAAAGGCGACCATTGCGCTGAATTCGTTGAGCGTGATGGGGATCGTCACGTAGCGTTCGATAGAGCCTTCGCACCAGTGCAGGTCTTCCACGAGGAAGGCATCGGCTTCTTCCTCGGTGATGGTGTCTTTCTCGCCTTCGAGCATCAGGTGTCCGTAGCCGATGAGCCAGAGGCCGCCGAGTTCGTAGGCGTCGAGCTGTAGCGTCTCCTCTTCCTTGATGATCTGAACGGCTGTGTGGTTCGTGTTGTAGTCCGCGGGCATCTGATAGATGGGTTGGGGCTCAAGGGCGTCGAGGAAATTCACCGGGGCAGTGAGCGGCACGAGCGGGATGCCGTTCGCGGTGGGGATGGAGTCGGCCTCGACATCGGGAGAGAGCGATGGGGCTGGCGCGACGGCGGTGACGGGCGTTGCGACTTCGACAGCGTCCGATGCCCGGCCGCAGGCAGCGAGCAGGGTGGCGGATATCAGCGCGATGCCTGCAACAAGCCTTGTCACGGCCACGACTCCCTCACGTCCGCAGGGCGGCAGAAAATCATACGCGGCGAGGTTGTAAAGCAGTAGGCCGCAGCCTGTGTGCATGACTTTTGCGGAAGCCGAGGGTAAGGGCAGGGGGTGAAAATTCCCAAACTCCTTGTCAGCACGGTGGTTCGCGGCGCGCAGCGCGGGGAGAGCCATGGCGCGCTTTATCTCGTTGATATCGCAGCGCGTGACGTCGAGCAGGTGGCGGACTGGCGAAGCGAAGCCATTGATTTTTCCGGGCAGGGCGGGGATCGCGGACTGCGCGGGATTGCCGTGGTGGGGAAGGAAATATTCGTTGCGGCGAGCGATGAGATTTTCGCGTTCGATCCGTGGTTCCAGGTGATTGGGTCGTGGAAGAATCCATACCTGAAGCATTGCCACGAGATTTCGGCGCATGGGGGCAAGCTGTACCTGACATCGACGGCCTTCGATGCGGTGCTGCGGATGGACGTCAAGTCGCGACGGTTCGAGCGCGGCATGAAGATCGTGAATACCGGCGGTGTGATCGGCCTCAAGGCTTTTGATCCGGGCATTCCGGGTGAGGTGGAGCGGGACAATCTCTATCACCTCAATAGTGTGCATGCGGATGCGAGCAGCATTTTCGTTGCGGGGCGGAAGATGCCGGCACTGGTGAAGATGACGGAGGCGTCGATCGAGGTCGCGGCGGGCTTGCCGCGCGGCGCCCATAATGCGCGGCCTTTCGAGGGTGGCATTCTTTATAACGATGGTGATGGTGACGCCGTGGTGTGGGCGACGCAGGAGCAATGGGTGGCGAGTCCTGTGCCGCGTTATCCTCGTGAAGCGCTGGTGAATGCGGGCGCCGATACGGGGCATGGCGCGCGTCAGGTATTTGGGCGCGGGCTGTGCGTGCTGTCGGAGAAGCTGGTTGCCGCGGGGTCTTCGCCAGCGACGGTTTCGGTTCATGATGTCGAGGCGGGGCGCGTCGTGGAGCAGCTGAACCTGACGATGGATGTGCGGCAGGCCGTGCATGGTCTGGCGGCGTGGCCATTCTGATGTGGGCGCGACCTCACAGGTGAAGCCTGCGAGGCGGGGTGGGTTTGGTTTCGGAAATTGGGTGTGTGGGCGGTCCGCGCGGAAGCGCGCAGCCCCCTCCGTCTTGCGCGCGAGGGCGCGCAATCCACCTCCCCCGCCTGCGGCGAGGGAGGACTTCGAGCAGGCTCACTGAGTCCTCCACCAGTCGGAGACTGGGGGAGGTGGATTGCAGCGAAGCTGCAAGACGGAGGGGGCTCTCGTTCATTGCACGGAGGATGCGGTTGGCGCGCTGACGGGCGCGCTTCTCGAAGGTGCGCAGGCGGTCGAGCATTCGTGCGTGGCGGGCCAGGAGCTCTGCGATGGGGCGGTCCTTGGCCGGCTCCTGGAAGACGGGGCCGCGCTTGATGCTTGGCGTGACGCCGAGCAGCTCGCAGGTTCGCGCGTAGATCATCAGGTTGATGCCGTCTTCGCCGAAGGCGATGGCGGCTTCGAGTTCGCGGCGGCCGTCCGGGGTGTTTGAGTAGCGGTCGAATTGGGCGTCCAGTAGGATGTCGAAATTGCGCAGGAAATATATGACGACCCGCCACAGCCGCAGCAGCGGCCGCAGGGGCGGGTATATGAGAGATGCCAGCAAGGCGTGCGTCATGGGCAGGAGTATGACGCTCAGATCCGGGCTGGTGGAATCTGGAGGGCGTTATCCCTCATTCTTTCTGGCTAGGTGGTTGAATTCAGAGACGAAGAATTTTGGCCGTCCTACAGTTTCGATATCGCTCTATCCCCCATTCTCGATGTCAGTGCGCGTGAGCCCCCTCCGTCTCGCCGCTTCGCGGCGATCCACCTCCCCCAGTCCTTCGGACTGAGGGAGGCAAGAGAATGGTGGTTTGCCTCCCCTGCGGAGCAGGGGGAGGTGGATCGCTTGCGGAGCAAGCGAGACGGAGGGGGATGGTGAGGTCGGCTCTCCGTCGACCCATTGTCAGCGGTTCGATCTTCGCGCATCTGTTTCGGCAGAAGATAACGGGGAGAGAGACGATGTTTTCGCATGTGATGGTCGGGACGAATGATCTCGAGAAATCCAAGAAGTTCTATGATGCGGTGCTCGGCACGCTGGGCGTGAAGCCGGCGATGGTTGATGGGCATCGCATGTTCTACCGGACTAAGACCGGCGTGTTTGGCGTGACGGCGCCTATCAATGGTCAGCCGGCGACAATCGCGAATGGCGCGACGATCGGGTTTGCCTGCGAGACGCCGGAACAGGCGAATGCGTGGCACGAGGCGGGGCTGGCCAATGGCGGGACGGCGATCGAGAATCCGCCGGGCATTCGCCAGGGCGCGACCATGGAGCTTTATCTCGCCTACCTGCGCGATCCGGATGGCAACAAGATCTGCGCCATGAAACGGATGGGCTGATTTTCTGGTCTTCCGCCTGCTGCTGACACTCTGCTGTCAGCAGCAGGCGGATACTGATCTTCCTGTCAGGCGTTCTGTTGAAGAGGCGCCATCAGGAGGAAATTTCCATGCTAAAATTCTATCATGCGCCGTGGTCGCGTTCGTCGAACGTGTTGTGGCTGATGGAGGAGCTCGGCGTTCCTTATGAGATCGAGCTGATCGATTTCCGCGCGCCCGTGCCGGACAGCTATCGTGCGATCCAGCCGAACAAGAAGGTGCCCGCGATCTCGCATGATGGCGTGATCATTACGGAGCGCGCGGCAATCTCGATTTATCTCGCCGATGCGTTTCCACAGGCGGGGCTGGCGCCCAAGATCGGCGACGCCGCGCGGGCGGCGTATCTCACGTGGCTGGTCTATGCGGACTCTGTGTTCGATCCGGCCGTTGCGCTGCATACGCTGAAGCTGGAATATGAGCCGAGCGGCGTCTCGTTTGGTTCGTTCGACGATCTGGTCGCGAACCTGGAGCGGCGCCTGTCGCAGAGCGAGTTCATCGCGGGCGATCGCTTCACGGCGGCCGATGTGCAGGTGGCGGGAAGCATGGGCTATGTGATGCAGCAGAAATGGCTGCCGGAGCGGCCGGCGTTCGCGGAGTATCTGGCGCGCACGACGACGCGGCCGGCGGCGAAGCGCGCGGAGCAGAAGGATCTGGAGATGGCGCGGAACATTCCAGCGCTTGCCGAGATGTTCAAGGGGCAGTGAGTAAGCGCCGCTTGTGAGCACGCCCTCGTCCTTCGAGACGGCCCTTTGGGCCTCCTCAGGATGAGCGCTATCCGGCATTGGTTGCAGAGTAGCCCTCATCCTGAGGGATCGCCCTTCGACGCCGCCAGCGGCGTCGCTCAGGATAAACTGGGCGATCGTCTCGAAGGATGGAAGGGCGTGCTTGCTGAGCGGGCGTCAGGGCTTCTTCGGGTTTGCCACTTTGTCTTCGAGCCAGGCGACGGCGGCCTTGTAGGTTTTGTAGTCGTCGCTGTTGAGGTCGAGCAGGTGGGGGCGGATGTTTGGGTCGAACGTGTAGCGCGTGTCGATGTGGCCCGTGAGCTCCAGCAGGAAGCCGCCCATTGAGTAGCGCACTGTTGAGTCGCTGGAGATACGGGCGTTGCGCATGAGCTGTTCGAGGACGGCGGGCGTCGGGTGGGCTTCGGCGATCTCGTAGAGGCGATCGAGGGCGCCGGTCATGCTGGCGGCGCGTTCGAGCTTTTCGATGAAGCGGGTTTCGATGTCTTCGGTCCAGCCGTGCGCAGCGATGTCGTCCATGAAGGCTTCGATGCCGGCGCCGTCGGTCTGTTTTTCGGCGGCCTTGCCGACGCGCTTGATCGCTTTTTCCGTGCCGAGAGCGCGGAGGGCTTCGACGTCGCGCCAGTCGAGCGAGGCGATGGCGCAGAGTTCGTCGACGATGAGGTCGCGTTCTTCGGGGGTGACGTCTTTCAGCGCGGCCAGGTCGTAGGGCGTGCCTTCCTTCCACTTGTCGTAGTCGAGAACGGTCGACTGCTTGAAGCGGACGTAGGCGGCGGAGGGATTGCTGGGCGGGAGCGACATGCCGGATCTGGTATCCGGTTCGATGCGCGGACGCCAGACGGGGCTGGCGCGGATCGTTCGTGGCGAGGTTTACGCTTGGACGTCGACGTACTGGCCGCGAGTGGTTTCGGTTTTCGCCTCGGCGGGCTTTACGGCTTCGGCGCGCTGGATCGGGGCGGGAGCTTCGACCTTTGCGTTGACGGGTTCGGCGTCTTTCGGTTTCGGAGCAGGCTCTGCGCGGGCGGCGCGTTCGGCTTCGGCGGAGGCGCGCGCGGCTTCCTGATCGGCAGCCATGCGTTGCACAGCTTGCGCGTAAAGCAGTTGGCGGATCTGGGCGGCGTATCGGACCGAGACGGGTCCGATCGCGGTTGTCGCGTCGGCGCTCATGGCTAGACTCCTACACTGGGCAGTATCTGCCGGTGCGGTGAATCGCGCGTAAACGATGTTGCGGGTTTGGGCCGGTTTTACAGGGCAAATTCGTTAACGCAGGAGGCGATTCGATTCAGGAAGAGGGCGGATCAGGCCTTCACGTCCAGCACCAGCGCGGTGTGATGGCCAAGGCGGGCGCGGTGGCCGCGTTCGAGAAGGTCGGCGACGTTGCGGGCTTTCTGGATGCGGCGGTCGGAGCGTTGCGCGGCGAGATAGATCGCGTGCTTGCGCATCGTCGCCAGATTGATGGCGGTAGCGTCGCGCACTCCCTGAAGATCGAAGGACATGTGGGCCAACCCTGTTGCGGTCGCGGTTACGGCGACTGGATCAGCATGGCAGATGCGCGTGAAAGCGGCGTGCGCGCGCGGTCGTGGATTGCGGATGTGTGGTTAGCGCGCCGGTAACGAAGACGAAGCGCTCAGGCGAGCACGTCGATGATGAGGCCGCCTGAGGCGGGCCTTGGGCGCGGCGGCTTTTCGACGGCGCGTTCGGAGACGGTGGGGCGCGCGGCGGCGGAGGCTTTTGCTTCTTCCACGCGCGTGTCGCGGCGAGCGTCGGCGCGCGAGAGAAGATACTGGTGCGCGGCATCGCGGGCGGCGTCGCGGCGGCTTTCGTCGGCGGCGCGGACGGACAGGGGTGCATCAATCGGCATGACGGTCGCTCATCTTGTCGCCGCAGCGCGCGGCGTGATGACGAGAATGGGGGATAGAGGTGTATCGAATTCGTAGGACGGCGGAAAAACTTCACGAATTGAATCAGGGTGTTGCTAACCAAAGATGGGGGATAGCGCCCCGTAGATTCCACCGGGCGGCGGGCCGGGGTATTATTGCTCATGGTCGACAAGTGGGTCAGCGCGAGGCGCGGGGCCACACATCGCGAAGATAACCAGCCAAGCGGCGCCTTCGCATGACGCGCTTGTTGACCAGTTCAATTGCAGCAGTGCTGTGGCCCGCTCTCGCTTCGTCGCGATGCGCATGTGCGCGTTGTGGCGCGATGGCTGCTGGTCCGGCGCAAGACCGGAGGATGTGATGAGGCTTTTTGGAAGGCGCGAGGCGAAGTCGGCCGCGCCGTTGACGGCGATCTCTGATCTGCGCGCGGCGCAGTGGTCGGGGATGGGGCAGCTGGTGCGCGAGGGGTTCGAGCGCAATCCGGTAGCGTATCGGTGCGTGCGGATGATCGCGGAGGCGGCGGGCAGCGTGGGGTTTCGCGCGGTTGATGGCGATGATGACCTGGTGCGCCTGATGTTGCGGCCGAATGGCGAGCAGGCGGGGCCGGATCTGATGGAGGCGTTCTATGGCCATGTCGCCGTGACGGGAGACGCCTATCTCGAAGCAGTGTCGATGGATGACGAGGTGCGCGAGCTGTTTGTGCTGCGGCCGGACAGGATGAAAGCGCTGAAGGGGCCGCGCGGGTGGCCTGTGGCGTGGGAGCATCGCGTGGGCAGCGAGGTACGGAGGATTGCGCGCGAGGCGGACGGGTTTTCGCCGGTGCTGCATATGCGGCTGTTTCATCCGGCCAATGATTATGAGGGGCACTCGCCGCTGGAGGCGGCGGCGCGGGCGATCGATGTTCACAATGCGGGCGGGGCGTGGACGAAGGCGCTGATCGACAATGCGGCGCGGCCTTCGGGGGCGCTGGTGTATTCAGGCGGCGAGGCTCTGACGGACGAGCAGCGGGCCGAGCTGCGTACCGATCTCGACCGGAATTTCGGAGGCGCGTCGAATGCGGGGCGGCCGATGCTGCTGGAGGGCGGGCTGGACTGGCGGCCGATGAGCCTGTCGCCGGCGGACATGGATTTCGTGGAGCAGCGGAATGCGGCGGCGCGGGAGATCGCGTTGGCGTTCGGTGTGCCGCCGATGCTGCTGGGGATACCGGGGGACGCGACCTATGCAAATTATCGCGAGGCCAATTCGGCTTTCTGGCGGCTGACGGTTCTGCCGTTGGTGAACAAGGCGGCGCGGGCGATTTCGGGCTGGCTGGGCGAGCGGGTGGGCGGGGAGATCGCGCCGGACCTGGAGGGCGTGCCGGCGTTTCAGGAGGAGCGCGCGCTGCAATGGGAGCGGATCGACTCGGCGAGTTTTCTCACGGTGGAGGAGAAACGGCGGATGGCGGGAGTGGTGCGGTTCGTGTCGCCTTGAAGGCGAAACGAGCGAGTTTTGAGGCCGTAATCACTGTTTTAAGCAGTTTCCGCGACTATCTCATGGTCCTACCCTTGCAAAGCTGAGGGTGCGCCGTAACCCTTCCGCCCGGAAAACGTTGTTTGGGGGCGACAATGGGGCGTGCGGCAAGAGTTGTTGAGACTATGAGCACGCCGATGCCAGAACCAGCCAGCCTCGACCGCGATATCGCCGCCTATATGGCGATGCAGGAGCGTTACGAGTCTGAGTATCTCGGGCAGTGGATCGTTGTGTTCGATGAGAAGGCTGTGGGCGTTTACGCCAGCTTTGAAGAAGCTGGCGAAGCGGCGTTCGAGTTGTTTGGGGATGGGCCTTATCTGATCCGCCGCATTGGTGAGCGGACAGCCAATTTGCCGGACTCGATCATCTTCGGTCATTGACCGATGGCGATCCTGCCGTTCGGCTATTCCAGCAACGCTGTGCATTCGGCGCTCGATCGAATGATCGATGGCGGTCCGATCATCGAAACGTTCGTGCGCAAATATTCTCATGACCCGATCGATCTGACGGGATTACCGGCGTTGCCGGCCCTGTTGGATACGGGCGCCAGCGTTAGCGTGATCGAGAAAGCGTTGGTCGTTTCGATGGGGCTCACGCCGATCGACAAACAACCTATCGTCGGAATTTCCGGTCAGATCACGGTGGAGTTCTACCGATTGCAGCTGATCGTTCCAAAACTGAACTACGCCAGGCTGACCAAGTTTGCTGCGCTCGACCTGCAAGGACAACAGCGTCCCTACGCCATGCTGCTCGGGCGACAGTTCCTCAGCAGGTTCAAACTGACAATAGATGGACCGTCGGGTGTCGGTCAGCTTGAAGGCTGACTGGCGCGGACCTTGGTCGAGGCTTGCCCGTCAACGCTTCGCGTTGACCCCAGGCTTCGCCGTACTTGCCCCGCAAGCGGGGGAAGAGCTGCACCGGCTGCCCTGTCACGCCAATACGGACAAGCTCATCAGGCCGATGACGACGACGGCGATCAGAATGCGCTGCGCCATGAAGGCAGACTCCTGTTGCTGGCTCACCAGAGTGGGCACGTCTTAGGGGTCGATGAGTTGAGAAATTATTCCGCGGCGACGCGGTAGCGTGACGACGAAGGCGAAGGCTCGAGGTCGTCCCACATCCTGCTCGAGGATGGCGCGGGAAGCGCCGGCAGGGCGGGCGCAAACACCGGGCGCTGTTCCGCGATAGAGCGGACGACGGCGGTGTGGTGCATCAGGAAGTCGATGATGTTGCGAAGATCAGCGGCAGAGTAGTTGGTGAAGGCGTGCTCCATGAAGCGCGCGGCGAGCAGCAGTTCTCTCGGTGAGCCGAGCGGGGCCGTGGCCGGGAGGCGGCGGGTGGCGCCGGGCGGCAGAATGAAGTGCGCGAACCAGGCGTGATCTTCCGGCGCGAGGCGCAGGCGCGGCTCTGGCGCGCGGCCGAACGCGCGGCGCATCAGCATGCGGTCTATGCGGTTGCGCTCGCGGTTGTTGGTCATGCGGTCGCGCGCAAAGGCGAGGAACATCGACAGGACGACGAGGCGCTGCTGGCCATCGAGAAGCGTGGCGATGCCGCGTTGCTGCGGGCAGATCGTTATGACGCCTAGATAGAAGCGCTCTTCGGGGACGTCTTCTTCGTCAATTGAATCGTGGGCCGAGGTTTCGAGATCGACCATCAACTGGGCGACTTGCGGCGGGCCCCAGTGAAAACCGGGACGGGCCGGGCCGCATCGAAACCGCGCTGTGCCGGAAAAGAGGCGACCAACGCTTACGACATCCGCCCGTTTCAAATGAAACTCCCGAACACGCTCTACGCGCCGCCCAGCCCGGAAGAGACATCTATGTAGCAGAGGATTTTCGGATGATCGACAAAAAAATCACATGGGCGCTGATTTTCGCAATCGTGATTGAATCCGCAGGCGTATTCGCGTGGGCGGGCGGGATTGGCGAGCGGCTCAAAGAGGTTGAGGCGCGCGATGCGGCGCAATCAGAGATGGCGGTGCGGCTGGCGCGAGTCGAGGTGAAGCTGGAGCTGGTGGCGGCGCAGCTGACGCGGATCGAGGCGCGGCTGGATCGGCCGACGCCGTAGAGCTGCGCACTTTTCAAGACAATCAGATTGCGAGGTCGAGATGAAAACCGAAACCCTTGTGATTGAGGGATATGCATCGCTGTTCGGGTTGGAGGATCTGGCTGGTGATGTGGTGCGGGCTGGGGCGTTTACGCGAACGCTCGCGCGCGGGGGTGAGGTGCGGATGCTGCTGAGCCATGTCGGCGGGCGGACGGCGGGGCGGTGGACTACCATGCGCGAGGACGGGCGCGGGTTGTTTGTACGTGGGCTGGTGACGGACGATACGGCAGCGGGGCAGGCGGCGTTGAAGCTCATTGGCGAGAGAGCGATGAGCGGATTGTCGATCGGGTTCATTGCGCGGGACTGGTCGCCGCGCGTGGTGCGGGGGCGGGAGCTGCGGGAGATCGAACTGCGGGAGATTTCCCTGGTAACGTCGCCGATGTTGCCGGGAGCGCAGTTTGCGGCGGCGGGTGGGGCTGCTGCGGAGAAATATGCTCTCCGGAATGTGCGAATTGGCTGACGCAAGGGCAGGCTTTCCGTGCGCGTCAAGCAGGCGTAGAAAACGCCCCGAGATTGCTCCGATGACCGGGATTCTGGCGCGGTGGCGGCATGAGGAGATACGACTGATGAAAATCAAATTGCTGGCTGCGACGGCCCTTTGCGCTGCTGCATTGCTGGGAGCGG
>JAUYSA010000014.1 GCA_030696545.1 Hyphomonadaceae bacterium | reverse complement strand
GGCTAAAGCCGCGCCCTTTCCTTTGTCTAGTGAACCATGAAGTTGATGTTGCGAGTCTCGGTCACGGGCGCCGTAGCTTCCGCCGTGTCGCGCTTCTCGAACTTCACGACAGCGTTGCCGGATTTGAGCGGCGTGACTTTGACGACGTGATGCGTGGAGCCATCCGGCATCGTCTCGTCTTTAGCTTCACCAATCGCGACAAGTTCGGTGTCAGTGGTCGACGCGGTCCACCAGCTCGCGCCCGCCGTCGGCAGGTGAACGCTTTCGATCTTTCCGCCGATTGTGTGGAAGGTGAAGCCATCGGCCGTCTCCGCCGTGTTGGCGTCGTCGGTCGCGTCGGCCGCCTTCATGGAATCGTCCATCGACGCCATGTCGTGAGCTGCAGCTGGTGCTTCGGCGGCGGGGGCTTCAGCGGCAGGCGTTTCGGCGGGCTTCGATTCGCTGCACGCGGCAAAGGCGAGGGCAGAAGCGGCTAGCAGTGTCAGGCGCATGGATCGTCTCCTCAAGACTTGTTGCGGGCACTCATACAACCTTGCCGCGCGCGCGGGTAGGGGCGCCCCGGACGGGTTGTTTTGCTGGAGCGATCCCCCGGATCAGGGCAGGATACGTCCCGTATCCGGGGACCAGGCCATGACGGACGCGCACCATCCGAAATTCGCGAAGCTGATCGATCTCCTCGCACGCATTCCCGCCATCGACATCAACGACACGCCCTCGCGTGGTTTCGGCTCGGGCGAAGCAGGCGGCGCATGGTGGGTGAAGTTCTCGATCGATATCGACCACGATCTGGCCTGGCACGCCGTGCAGGAACTCGGCGCCGTGCTGAACTACCTTTCGCTCGACGAGCGGCTCGCCAGCGTCTTCAAGCCTGTCTCGCCGCCGCCCTATCTCAACGGCGGGCCGGAAGACTTCCTGTCATGGGTGATCGAGGCGCCGGACGATCTGCGCCCCGGCTCACTGGCCGACATTCTCGAAGATCGCCTGCCCAAACCCGTCGAGGACGAAGCCGCCTGGCTCGGCGAGCCAGACGATGACGAAGAGGAAGACCTCGAAGCTGATGGCGACGAGGACGGCCCCTTCGCTTCTCTCGACGACGACTGAAGTCGCGCGTTACTCCGCCGCCGCCTGATTGCGCTTGGGCAGTTTCCAGCCCGGCCGCGCGAAGTGGCAGGTGTAGCCGTTCGGAATGCGCTCCAGATAATCCTGGTGCTCAGGCTCGGCTTCCCAGAAGTCGCTGACAGGCTGCACTTCCGTGACGACCTTGCCCGGCCACAGGCCAGACGCATCAACGTCTGCGATCGTGTCCAGCGCCACGCGCTTCTGCTCGTCGCTCTCGTAATAGATCGCGGAGCGATAGCTCATGCCCACGTCATTGCCCTGACGGTTCTTCGTGCTCGGGTCATGGATCTGGAAGAAGAACTCCAGCAGGTCGCGATACGACCATTTGGCCGGATCGAACACGATCTCGATCGCCTCGGCATGCGTGCCGTGGTTGCGATAGGTCGCATTGGGAACATCGCCGCCGGAATAGCCCACGCGGGTCGAGATAACCCCGGGCTTCTTGCGGATCAGGTCCTGCATACCCCAGAAACAGCCGCCTGCGAGGACTGTGCGTTCCGTCGTTTTGGCGGTGGTCATGGGAGGGCTCCTCTGAATTGCGCTTCGCGGCCAATATAGTGCGGAAAGCGGACAACCCCTAGTACGCACGTTCAGGGCGATTGGTTACGGGGACAGCTGTGCTGGCGGCGTCATTCGGTATCGGCCTCAAGCTTTCCCCGAATTTTGGCGAGGAGAACCTGAGCTGCTGCGAGGTCAGCCCGCTTAAAATTCTTCGCAAGCGCGTTGGCCCAAGGCTTCTGTCGTCGGTCCGCCGCCGCATAGGCAGACTGCCCGTTGCGTGTCAGCATCACGAGTTGTGCCCGCCTGTGTGAAGGGTTCGCCTTGAACGCCACCAGCCCGGCCACTTCCAACTCATTGACGATGCGTTGAACGGCTTGCCGCGTCAGACCCATGCTGCGGGCGAGCCAGGACACTGTCTGAGGCTCGTCCGCGTAGTGTATGGCCCCAAGCACCTGCCAACGCGCGCTGGTCAAACCAACATCTGCGATCAGGCGATCGCCGGCGGTCAGCAGCCGCCCGTTGAGGCGGAAAATCTCCAGCACAAGACCAGTCAGAATTTCGCCGTCTGAAGAATGCTCGTCATCGATCATGACCAACTATCGTCATTGACAACTTGTTGTCAAATGCTCCAAATGACAACACGTTGTCATTTAAGGAGGGCGAGATGCTCCGTTTGAAGTTGCTGGACGAAACGTTTCCGATTCAAGTCCAACTGGCCGAAGATCAATCGCCCGTGGTTCTGCTGAACCTGTTCGAGATCGATCAGGCCGATGAGGACGCGCTCATGCGCGCCTGGGAAGCAGACGCCAACTGGATGAAGCGTCAGCCGGGCTACATCTCGACACAGCTACACCGCGGCGTAGGCGCCAGCAGGTTGTTACTCAACTATGCAGTCTGGGAATCGATCGCGCACTTCCGGGCGGCCTTCACGCATCCCGAATTCGCTTCCGCTCTGGCGAACTATCCGTCGAGCGCGGTCGCCGCGCCGCATCTTTTCCGCAAGCTCTCTGTCGCCAATCTCTGCATGGCGTGATGGGAGACGCTGCCTCCCATCTGGCGTAAGCGATGCGGTTCGCGATCGTCCGCGACGTGTCAGGAACGACCGTTGAGCGCGTCGGCCTTACGACGCGCTCGGCCCGGCTTCGAGCACGTCTTCAACCGTGCGCAGGCCCGGTTTCGGCGACGTGACAAGCACGGCCATGTTTCCGGGCAGGTGCTTGTTGTCGAGCATCTTCTCGTGCGCCAGCGGAATGTCGGAGAATGGGAACACCTCAGACATGCACGGGTCGAGGCGGCGTTCCAGCATCAGCTGGTTGGCCTGGCTCGCCTGCAGCAGGTTGGCGAAGTGCGAACCCTGCACGCGCTTCTGGCGCATCCACAGGAAGCGGGCGTCCATCGTCAGGTTGAAGCCGGTTGTGCCGGCGCAGATGACGACCATGCCGCCGCGCTTAACGACAAACACCGAGACCGGCATCGTGGCTTCGCCCGGGTGTTCAAAGACGATATCCACGTCCTTGTTGCCCGTGATCTGCCAGATCGCTTTGCCGAACTTGCGGGCTTCCTTCATGTAGTCGTTGAACTCGGGCGTGTTCACTTTCGGAAGCTGGCCCCAGCACTTGAAGTTGTTGCGGTTGATCACCGCCTTCGCGCCCATCGAGAGCACGAACTCAGCCTTGGAATCGTCAGAGATAACCCCGATCGCATTGGCGCCGGCGACCGCGCAGAGCTGCACGGCGTACGAGCCAAGACCACCCGAAGCTCCCCAGATCAGAACGTTCTGGCCGGGGCGCAGAACGTGCGGACGGTGGCCGAACAGCATCCGGTAGGCGGTCGCGAGGGTCAGCGTGTAGCAGGCCGCTTCTTCCCAGGTCAGGTGCTTGGGGCGTTCCATCAGCTGGCGCGATTGCACGCGGCAGAACTGGCCGAACGAGCCATCCGGCGTCTCATAGCCCCAGATGCGCTGGGTCGGCGAGAACATCGGGTCGCCGCCATTGCACTCTTCGTCGTCGCCATCGTCCTGGTTGCAGTGGATGACCACTTCATCGCCTGGCTTCCAGCGTTTCACGCGGGCGCCAACGGCCCAGACGATGCCCGAGGCATCGGAACCGGCGACGTGATACGGTTGCTTGTGAACGTCGAACATCGAGACGGGCTCGCCCAAGCCAGCCCAGATGCCGTTATAGTTGACGCCAGCCGCCATCACGAGGACGAGCACTTCGTCCGAGGCGATTTCCGGGGTCGGCACGACCTCAAGCTGCATGGCCGTCAGAGGGCGGCCCTGACGCTCACGCCGGATCGCCCAGGCGTGCATGTTCTTGGGAACGTGGAAATCGGGCGGGATTTCTCCCACCGCGTAGAGGTCTTTAACTTCACGAGCACGAACGCCGTCAGCCACGTCTTTATCTCCCCGCGCCTTGTTTCAGGGCATTTTTGATCCGGCTCAAACGTACCGCACGCTAGAAGCCAGGAGCCTTCAAACGGGCGTCACATTGTCCAAGGACCGGACGGATTGCAAGCAATCTTGTTGCACTGCAATAGAAGTGCCAACCCTGTTGCCGCAAGGCTTCGGCTCAGGATGCGGCTGAGGCGGGACGTTCTGCCTCAGGCAACGCACGGGCGGGTTCATGCGCCTGCGGAGCGCTACGGCGCACAGCAGAAGCATGCAAAATGGTTTTGGCCGCCGGGTTGGCCATGCGGCAGGAGAGATTGAATGACGCGGCAGGCATGGTTGAACGGGGTCTATGTGGCGGCCGAGGAAGCGAAGATCTCCCCTTTCGATCGCGGCTTCCTGTTCGCCGACGGCGTCTATGAAGTGACCGCCATCTACAATGGCCGCACCGTTGACATGGAGCGCCACCTCGATCGCCTCGAACGCTCCCTGCGCGAGCTGAAGTTCGGCACGATGCCCGACCGCAAGGAACTCGAAGAAGTTCACCGCCGCCTCGCCGCCGACAACAATATCTCCGAAGGCTATGTCTATCTCCAGGTCACGCGCGGCGCGTACGGCGCCCGCGACTTCGTCGCCCCCGACAAGCCGAGCCTCACCTGCTTCGCCTACGCCGAAAGCCGCGCCCTGATCGACACGCCCCACGCCCGCAACGGCACGCGCATCGTCACCGTGCCCGACATTCGCTGGGCGAGGCGAGACATCAAGTCAGTCGGCCTCCTCGCGCAGGCCCTCGCCAAGACCGAAGCCAAGGCGCGCGGCGCCGACGACGCCTGGCTCGTCGCCCCCGACGGCCACGTCACCGAAGGCGCATCGTCAAACGCATGGATCGTCACGCAGGACGGCGAGATCATCACACGCGCGCTGTCGAACATGATCCTAGCCGGCATCACACGCCACGCGCTGTTCGACTCGCTCGGCCAGCAAGGCCGCAAGATCACCGAACGCAGCTTCACGCTTGAAGAAGCAAAGTCCGCCGCCGAAGCCTTCACCACCGCCGCCACCGGCCTCGTCACACCCGTGATCGAAATCGACGGCGTGCAACTCGGCAGCGGCAAACCCGGCCCGGTAACGCGCGGCATCCAGAAGCTGTACTACACCGCCATCGGCGCCGACGTGTCGAAGGCCGCGCCTTGGGTGAACGAGTAGCGCGCCTTACGGCGTCAGTTTCGACTGCAGCCAGTTCACCGTCGCTGTCATGTTGCCGTTGAAGGTTTCACCGGTTGCGGGGTTGGTCTTGCACGCCTGCCTCACAGCGGCATCCGCCTCGGGATAGTTCGAGAACGCCTCCCATACCGGCGATATGGAGGCCTGGCCTGCAATGGTGCCGGTCGCGGTATAGTAGCGCATCAACCCGCGCTGCGTCTCGCCCGCGGCACAATTGAGATTGAGTGCGATCGTAAGCATGCGCACCGGCCGGATCGCGCCGGAATACGATTCCTTCGGAGCGTCTTCGCGGTAACGGATCATCACATGAACGCGGGGCCACTTGTCTCGCGCTGGCGCCTTGGCGTCCGCCCAAGCCGTGGCGCCCTTGTCGGTAACGCTTACCAGACGCCAATCCAGCGTCTGTGCGTTCGAGATAGGCAAGGCGCCGGGCGCCGATGATGCGCGGCCGTCCTTGAGCGCCTTGTCGAGACTGGTCAGGCGCGGGCCGTCAAAGCCCCAGCGAGGGTTGCAGAGGATCTTTCCCATCTCGGCCATGGTCGTGCCCGCGTAGTTTGTTTTCGGCTCGGCGTCCGGCGTCTCGACGATACGCAGCGTCTTGCCCGTCATGTCGAGGAAGTTCGTCTGCACGAGCTTGTCCTTCATGTACGTGCAGTTGAGCACATGCCGCGTCCACTCCGCCGACCATGGCGGCGTGGCTGTTGTCTGATCGAGCGGATACACCTCCAGCAGCCACAATTCCTTGAGCCGCGTATTGTTCTCTCCGGTCTTGTCGACCAGCGATCCTTCGTCGAGATACGCGGTGGTGGGCCAACCCACGGGGTTCACCTGCACCAGCTTGAGCTTCGTCGCGGGTGGCGTCAGCGCTGCGGGCTTGGGCGTCTGCTGCGGCGTCTGGGCCCATGCCGCCTGTACGGCGGCGAGCGCCATCAGCCCGAATACGATGGTTCTAAACGTCATATGCCGTCCCCCATCACAGATCAGCCGATCATAAGAATGGCGGACGCACGAATGCAATGGCCGGAAAGCAGACGCACACCCGCCGCCGCTGGGTCATCCGGCTTAAAGGCATTCCGGCCCGTCTCGCGTTACAACTGACGCCAGCCGATTCGGGAGGGCAGATGGCGCGTCAGATCGAAATCCTGGGAGAGATGTTCGCCTTCGTCGATTTCGGCGAGACGCGCTTCTTCGATCTGCCGTGCGTCTATCTCATGGCGCACGAAGACGTCGGCCACATCCACCTCCACTATGCGGGCCAGACCAGCCGCCTCAACGCCCGCTATGCCGGCCACCACCAGCTCGCCGCCGCAAAGGCGCTGGGCGCCACACACGCCATGATCCTCGTCGTGCCTGACCTGCGCGACCGCCGCGCGTTCGAGACAATGCTGCGCTGGCATTTCCGCCCGCCGCTCAACATGGAAGACGTCCCCACCCACATGCAGGCCTGGCGCGCCGCCATGCATTGCGGAAAAGCCGGCGTGGCGGAGCTGGCCCGAGCCGCCCACATGAGCGGCGCAAGACCAATGCTGCCGCCCGCCTACGCCACGCCAAAAGTCGCGCGGCGCTAGTTACTTCAGCGTGATGGTCGCCGGTTCAAGCAGCGTCGCTGTGTAGTCGGTACGATGGCGATCCCACTGCGGAATGCCTGTTGCGGCCTTTCCGTTGGCGACCGGAAAACCATAGTCGCCCTCGCGGTCGCTCCGGGTGATCAGCAACATGCCATCGGATATGCCCTTCACCGTAAGATTCGCCGCCGTCTTCTGGCCGCTCTGATAGGTGAACTCGCCAGTGTAGTAATTGCCTGTGCCGGAGCGCGTGAAAATTCCCTCGTAAACGAATGTGCGATCGTTCTCGCGGATGCGGATGGTGGGGCCGAGATCGACTTGGGTAACGGCCGGATACTGGAATCGCGGCGCCTGCACTTTCACGAACTCTCCCGCGCCGTATCTGGCGGCGGCGAGCTGCGATGCGCTGCCGGAATACCTGGCGCTGAAGGTCAGCGATCTGTTGTTGCAGACGCGTTGAGCCAGGATGGATGTGTTGGTATCGCTGACTGGGGTGAGTGCCTTGAACGGCGATGAGGGGCTGGCGACTGTGTTTGCCGACGTCATGGCGGGGCCGAGTTGCTGGCGCCAGATCTCGCGCACGCGAAGCGTCGCGCCGCATTCGATCTCGTACAGCCGCCATGTTGCGGGGCGATCGATGTTCATCCTGCCATTGATCAGCTTCATCCAGCCGCCCTCCCACGCTTCGAAAACCCAGGCGGTGGCGATTGCTCCTTCCCGCGTGATGGCGGAAGCGTCGAGCCAGATATCGATGGGCTGCGCCTTGCTCATGCGGCCGACGAGTTCGAAGTTCGATGTGGCGGGCGGCTTGGGCTCTGGCTTGGGCTTGGGGATCATGGCGTCGAGCCAAGCCTGCGCTGCTGCGATCGTCGCCGTTTTCGCCTGCGGGCGCGACGCATCAGGGGTGGCGCAGAACGCTGTAACCTCATCACCGCCATCGGGTAGTAGATCAACGTCCATCCACGGCAGCGCCGTCGCCCGCCGCCCGGTTTCCGCGAAGGCTGCATCATAGCCGGTCTGTTCGACAACGCGCGCGCTGCTCTTCGGACAATCGACCTCGAACGTGAACATTGCGCTCGATCGCAGGCGTTCCCCGGGCGCCGTTCCCGGCCGATCATCCCGGCCCAGAACCATGACCTGCGGAAAGCCTTGTTCCGGGCGCGCCTTGACTGCCCAGGCATAGACCCGCGTCAGGCTGACCCTGGATTGCGTCCAGCCGTATTCAGGCGGCGGCGTCTGCGCCGAGGCGCCCGCAGGCGCCAGCAAAACCAACGCTGCGGCGATGATCCGTTTCATGCAGGCCCCCAGACATAGATAGTCCCGCGACAAGAATGCCCAGCGTTGCCGCGCAAGACAATCGATGCGCCGCAGCCGCCCATCTTTGCTTCGCCTTGAATGGGCATGAAATTGCCCATCCGGCTTGCATCGGCCCACGGTTTGCAGTTTTGTGCCTTCGCAATCGCAGCAAGGACCAGAAATGGCCGAAGGCTCTTCGACCCCGTTCCAGCACGACCCGGACAAGCCGTGGATTTTCCGCACCTATGCGGGACACTCCACTGCCGAGGAGTCGAACAAGCTCTACCGGAACAACCTGTCCAAAGGCCAAACCGGCCTCTCGATCGCGTTCGATCTGCCCACCCAGACGGCCTACGATTCAGACCACATTCTCTCGCGGGGCGAAGTCGGCAAGGTCGGCGTGCCCGTCGGCCATCTCGGCGACATGCGCGCCCTCTTCGACCAGATCAAGGTCGAGGACATGAACACCTCGATGACGATCAACGCCCCGGCCGCCTGGCTGCTGGCGATGTACGTCGCCCTGGCCGACGAGCAGGGCTCGGCGCGCGGCGATCTGCAGGGCACGACCCAGAATGATCTGATCAAGGAGTACCTCAGCCGGGGCACCTACATCTTCCCGCCGGCGCCCAGCCTTAGGCTGATCGGCGACATGATCGCCTGGTGCTACCGCGAAGTTCCCAAATGGAACCCGATGAACGTCTGCAGCTACCATCTGCAGGAGGCCGGGGCGACGCCGGAGCAGGAGCTGGCCTACGCCCTGGCCACCGCCATCTCGGTGCTCGACACGGTCAGGGCCGGCGGCCAGGTCCCGGACGAGGACTTCGAGATCG
>JAUYSA010000498.1 GCA_030696545.1 Hyphomonadaceae bacterium | reverse complement strand
GAGCGCGTTTTCCCGCTGAACTCGCCCTCGCTGGACTCGATCGAAGTCCGCCGCAAAGGCAAGGTTCGCCGCGCCAAGCTTTACTACCTGCGTGGCCTCACCGGCAAACGCGCCCGTATCGCTGAAAAAACCAGCACGCGCGGCGCTGGCGGCGACAAAGCCGAAGACTGATTTCGGCCTTCTCCCGACTTAACGTCAGACCGCCAGTTTGATCCGCTTCACGCCAGCTTGTCCGGCGTGGTATCGATGTTTTTCATGAAGCTGGCCGCGCGTCTCCGTGATTTCCTGCTTGGCGCCCGTCGCGATGGTGGCGCAGCTGACGCGCCAGAAATTCCTTACGAGCTGAATCACGTAAGGCCGCGCACCGGCAAGATCGTCATTCCCTATAGGTCATCGCCTGACACCAGCATCGAAGTCTTCTGGAAAGACTTCCGAAAGCCCAAGCCGGGCCGCGATGCGGTGCTTGAGAACGGCGTCGGCCCGGTCATCTCGTTCATCTTAAACGGTCGCGAGCTCGCCCGCTTCGACTGCCTCGGCGAGAATGGCCATTTCCATCTCGCGCTGATGCGCCCCGATGCTGGCGTCGAGAACCGGCTCTGGCTTCATGAGCGAACCACGCTTGCGCAGGTGGAGCGGGCCATTTTCGAGCTGCGCCGGAATGTGAACTACTACCGGCAACGAAATCCCGTCGCCGAAGTTCGCTCAGGGACGCTCGATCCAGCCGAGCACGATATCTGCTGCTCTCAGGCATTGTCGGCGGCGATCGGCCTGATGGAGAGCAAGCTTTCTGTTCTCAAGGTCCGCGCATGAAGAACCCCCACCCGGCGAGGCCGGATGAGGGTGCACACACTTCAGTTCAGGCACTTCAGAAACTCTACTGAGGCACGTCTGGAAAATCCCAGGCTACTTGGCGTTCTGGACGTTCCACTCGTAATACACGTCGTGTCCGCACATCGACTGCGCGATGCCGCCGATCTTGCCCGGTGCAAAGCGCTCGCCGCGGATCCATTTGGCCGCCGCGTCGTCAAGACGCTGGAAGCCGCTGGACTTGGCGACCGACACTGACGTCACACGCCCGGAATTGTTGACGCAGACCTCAAGATGCGTGGTGCCCTGTTCGTTGGCGCGCAGTGACGCCGACGGGTAAGCCGGCTTCTGGCCAGCCTGCAGACGCGGCGAGACGCGATCCGTTCCGACAGTAGGAGCGGGAGCCGCCGGAATCGGATCCGGGATCGGCACAGGTTCCGCCACCGGCGCGATAATCACCGGCGGGACCTCGATCTCGAACGGGATATCGGGAGCCACAAGTTCAGGCGCAGCAGGAGCAACTTCAACTTCCGGCACTTCAACCGACTTGATCTCCTCCACCGGCGGAGGTGGCTCCGGCGGTGTGATGATCACCATCTCCATCTTCGGATCATCGAGCGGATTGATATCGAGCTGCATGCCCGTCGCGAAGACATAGCCCGCGCCCATCGTGATCGCTGCCGCTGTCACAAGACCAATGACGCGTGTGCGGCGCCCGGAATGTTGAACACTTCCATACATTGACCGCCTCCTGTGAAACGCCCGGCAGGCCCTATGCCTCCGTGAACACTCTCAAAGAATGTGGTGACACTGGAGCGTGTCCACCAAGTACATCCACTCACCAGAACGCGGGAAATTTGCAGTCAGTTCCGAAACGATCCCAGTTCAATTGGGGCGATGCGATGTCTAATTGCGGCGAGATCTTGCGATGTCTTGCGAACGCTTCATCTGTGCTTGACCTTCGCGCGAAGGTACATGACTACGCAGGGCTGAGCGCTATTTCCAACGCCCCTCACTTCAAAAGGCTGCGTTGCCAATTTTTCAGCGAGCCGCGCGAAACCGCTGTTCGACCTGAGACGCCGGATCAGGATCGCCGTCCGCGCCGCCATTCATCGCCAGTTGCATCAGCAAGGTGTCGCACCAGCGATCGTGCTTGAAGCCGGAGCCGATGATCCGGCCGGACGGCGCAAAGCCCATCGCTTCATGCAGTTTCACCGACGCCTGATTCACGTCGCCATCGCCGATCACCGCAATCATCTGCCGGAAGCCCATCGCTTCGCAGCGGGCGATGAGTTCGGTCAGCAGCAGTTTTCCAATCCCTTGGCCCTGCGCATCAGGCGCGATGTAGATCGAGTCCTCGACCATGAAGCGATAGGCCGGCCGGGTGCGAAACGGCGCCGCATAAGCATAGCCGAGCGGCCTCCCTTCGCCGCCATCGTCCTCGGCCAACGCAACGAGATAGGGGAAGCCAGCATTCACCAGCGCCTCGTAGCGCGATCTCATCTCTGCCAGCGACGGCGCGTCATATTCATAGCTCGCTGTGCCATGAATGACGGCGTGCGCGTAAATATCGGTAATGGCCTGCAGGTCGTCTGGCCGCGCGGGTCTGACTTTCGGCGTCATAATCGCGCCGTCCCGCATTCCGGTTTGCCGCAGATCGTGACGGGAAGATTTCCGCCCGTCATCACGCCCTCAGGTTGCGCGCTCGACCATCAGCTTCTTGATCTCCGCGATGGCCTTCGCCGGGTTGAGACCCTTCGGGCAGACCTGCGCGCAGTTCATGATGGTGTGGCAGCGGTAGAGCTTGAACGGATCTTCAAGGTCGTCGAGGCGCTCGCCGGTCGATTCATCGCGGCTGTCGATGATCCAGCGATAGGCCTGCAGCAGGGCTGCCGGCCCAAGGAATTTGTCGCCATTCCACCAGTAGCTCGGGCACGCGGTCGAGCATGAGGCGCACATGATGCACTCGTAAAGCCCGTCGAGCTTGCTGCGGTCGGCTTCCGACTGCTTCCACTCTTTCTGCGGCTCCGGCGTCGTCGTCTTCAGGTAGGGCTGCACATAGGTGTGCTGCGCGTAGAAGGTCGTGAGATCGGGAACGAGGTCTTTCACGACCGGCTGGTGGGGCAGGGGCGAGATGGTGATCGTACCCGAAAACTCGTCATGCCCCTTGGTGCAGGCGATCGTGTTGTTGCCGCCAATGTTCATCGAGCACGAACCGCAAACGCCCTCCCGGCATGAACGGCGGAAGGTCAGCGTCGGGTCGATCTCGTTCTTGATGTGGATGAGAACGTCCAGAACCATCGGCCCGACCTTGCTCATGTCGATGCGATAGGTGTCCCAGCGCGGATTTTTGCCGTTCTCCGGGTCATAGCGGTAGATCTTGAACGTGCGGGTCTTCTTGGCTCCAGCCGGCGCCGGCCATTCCTTGCCGCGCCCGATCTTGGAGTTCTGCGGAAGGGTAAGTTCGACCATGCGCGTACAGCTTCCCGAAGGCCCTGAAGTTGGGCGCAATCTACTGCCGGATTCACAAATTGAAAGCGCCGGAAAGTCGCGGCAGATCAGGTATTTGGCCTGATCCCAGATGCGAACTAGTCGCGCCGGAACAGGCTGCGGATTTTGGAGAGGATTGTGCGCCGCAAGCCATAGGCCTTTCGGGCCGCCGAGGGCCTGTCCAGATGCAGCATTTCGGTGACGCCCGCCTTCTCCAGGGCCTGCGCCAGCTTCACCGTGCCGTGCGTGGCGGCTGCTTCCAGTTCGTCGCGATAGATCGGCGTCGGCGCCCAGAAATCGACCCCATCGCCATTCGCCAGCCGCATCCGCTCAAACCCGTCAGCAGGCAGGCGCGGACGGATGAAGGCGAAGGCCACCTGTCTGGTATCCTCGAACACCGCCTTTGGGCTCTTGGAGAACTGCACAGTCTCCCCGGCGCTGACGCGGACATTCTGCATATGAACCAGTTTGGCAAACTGGCGCACCGTATTGGCGGCAATGTTCAGCATGGCGAGATCGGCTTTCGGGTCGCCCTTCTGCGGCGTCGCCAGCACGAATTCCATTCGCGCCTTGCCGCCGGGCGACATCACATCGCCGCCCTTTTTCAGCGACGATCCATAGGTGCAGACATAGGCAAACCGGCGCTCGCCCTCGGGCGGGATGACCATCACGTCAACGGGCGGTCCCGGTTCCTTGGACTTGCCGGCCCAGCCATCCTGATCGGAGAACGCGATGTGCGGGTCGCCAAGACAACGCGCGAGATGCAACTGCACCTCGTCGCGGAATTCCTCGCCTGTGTGGCCGGTTTCGGTCCGGCGACCCCAGATGCTTTCCATATTGAAGTTTTGGGTTGCGAGGCGCCTTGCGTCAACCGCAGCGGCTGCAATCAACGCGTCCGTGACCAAATTTTCCGCACCAAAGCGGCGGCTGGGTATCAATGCGGCACATCAGTGCGGCGACGAAACAAGCAAGCTCAGCGGCCTTTGGCGGCGATCACGTCGCCGTAGAAATTCGTCACCGCAGCAACGCCTGCCTTCCTGTCAAATCGCGCCATGTCGTACGCATCGCGCATGATGCCGGGCGCGGTTTTCCGCGCAGCGCGCATGGTAATCGCCTCGCCTAGTGCCGTCGGACTTTCGGTTGCGACGAGACACTCTTCACGTCCACGGAACATCTCGGGAAATCCATCGACACCTGTGGCGACAATCGGCGCCTGACACGCCATCGCTTCTAGCGCCACAAGCGCGAAAGGCTCGCGGCGCGATGGCATCACCAGCAGATCAGCCGCGCCATACCAGGCGGTAGGCGTGTTCGAATATCCGATGAACCTGATGCGCGGATCGCCTGCGCCGCGCGCATTCATCGCCGCCTCGTCGAGGCCGACGCCGACAACGGCAAGTTTCAACTTCGCATCTTTCAGCGCACGGAAGCCATCGATAAGCAGATCGACGCCCTTCACATTCTCAAGCCGCCCCACATAGACGACAAGGAAGTCATCCGGTCCTGCACCAGCCGCCTCGCGCGCCGCCGAAATCACCTGCGGACTGGACGGCGCGATACTCGGCGTCCAGTTGTTCACCTTCGCGATCCTGCCCTTGAAGCTCGACAGCGCCTCGCGCTGCCAGTCGGCCAGCATGTGAACGCCGTCGAAATGGCTCATCGTCGCTGGCTTGTAGCGGATGTGCAGTGTCACGAGCGTGGGCGGCCGGAAGGGTGCAACGCGCAGCCAGCGCGCCGCCGTGCCGTCATGGCAATGCACGATGTCCGGCTTCGTCCGGTATAGAGCTGACAGGAATGAGAAGGCGCGCGGCTTTCCGAGCACTACCTTCGAAATGTCAGGCCGCGCGAAATCAAACGCCGTCCCCGGATCCGTCGGCATGGCGACGATCGGCTCGTGCCCCAGATCTTTCTGGCCGGCCGCCAGATCAAACGCGTAGCGGTTGGCGCCCGATACGGTCGACGTTGAACTGACGTGAAGGATACGCAAGGCGCCTCGCATGTGACGCCGTTGGATATAGTGACACGTGCCGGGGTCAAGCTGCGGAGAGCGGACGTCCAAAAAGGCCGGGAAATGCTGAAATTTCGCGGTCGCCTTAAGCAAGCCGCAGCACAATCCGGGCATGATGCCGGTGTTCCTGGGGGCGGTCATGGACAAGCTGAATGCCTGGGTGTCGAGCGAAGGCCGGCTCAGCCGCAAGGGCTATCTCCAGCTCTTCGTCGCGCCCTTTGCGGCGCTGATCCTTTTCACATGGCTGGCATGGGTTGCCGCGCCCGATCTCTTCGGCGGTATGCCGGCGGCGTTGTTCACGCTGCCGTGGCTCGCCTTCCTCGCCACCGCTGACGCACAGAACATCAAGCGCTGGCACGATCTCGGCGTCTCCGGCGCTCTCTACAAATTCGCGCGGCCTTTCGTCGTGCTGCTGCCCGTGGGCGCAATGGTCCTGCAGTTCATCCTGCCAAGCTTCATGGCGATGTCGGGCGACTATGGCGCGCTGGCTTTCCTGATCAGTCAGGATCTTGGCGGTTGGCATTTCGGTCCCGCGCCGATGGCGATGTTCGCCGTCACCATCGTTGGCGTGATCGGCAACATTGCATGGCTGTCGGCGATGCCCGGCCAGAGCGGCCCGAACTCGTTCGGGCCTGATCCCATGTCAGGCGTGCAGCTTCCCGGCATCAGCGCAGCGGCGCCGGCGGATGCGAACAACGATCCGGTGAAGCGCGCGCTTGCCGACTATCAGGCGCGGCTGGCGCAACAGGCAAGGCCCGCAGCCATGGTCACGCAGGTGCGGCCCGCGCCGGGCGGGGCGTTCGGCCGCAAGCGGGCCTAGTAAACCCTAGGCTTCGGCTTGATGTACTCGACGTCGTTCGACATCGTGTAGGCATGCACCGGGCGGTAGTCGATCTTGACCGCGCCCTTGTCATCCACCCACGCCAGCGTGTGTTTCATCCAGTTGACGTCGTCGCGCGCGGCGAAGTCTTCGCGTGCGTGCGCGCCACGGCTTTCCTGACGGTTGGCGGCTGAGTTCACGGTCGCCGCTGCCTGCACGATCAGGTTGTCGAATTCGAGCGTTTCGACGAGGTCGGTATTCCAGATCAGGCCGCGATCGGTGACGTTGATGTCCGACACGCCGCCGATGACTTCGGCAATGCGCTTCACGCCGCTCTGCAGCGTCTCGCCGGTGCGGAACACGGCGCAGTCTTCCTGCATCGCCTTCTGCATCGTGGCGCGCAGTTTCGCGGTGGACGTGCCGCCGCTTGCGTTGCGGAACTTGTCGAAGCGGGCGAGGTGGTTCTCGCCTGCATTCTTCGGCAGATCCGACTGGTTGGCGTTGGCTTCCAGCGCCTCGCCGCAGCGCAGGCCAGCCGCGCGTCCGAACACGACAAGGTCGATCAGCGAGTTGGAGCCGAGGCGGTTCGCGCCATGCACCGAAACGCAAGCCGCTTCGCCAACAGCCATCAGGCCCGGCACGACCGTATCGGGATCGCCGCCGGCCTTGGTCAGCACTTCGCCATGATAGTTCGTGGGGATGCCGCCCATGTTGTAGTGAACGGTCGGCAGAACCGGGATCGGTTCTTTCGTCAGGTCGACGCCCGCGAAGATCTTAGCGCTTTCCGAAATGCCGGGCAGGCGCTGGTGCAGGATTTTCGGATCAAGGTGATCGAGGTGCAGGTGGATGTGGTCGTTATGCCCGCCCACGCCACGGCCTTCACGGATTTCCATCGTCATCGCGCGGCTGACAACGTCGCGCGAGGCAAGGTCCTTCACGGTCGGCGCATAGCGCTCCATGAAGCGCTCGCCCTTCGAATTGGTGAGATAGCCGCCTTCGCCGCGCGCGCCTTCAGTGATCAAACAGCCAGATCCATAGATGCCCGTGGGGTGGAACTGCACGAACTCCATGTCCTGCAGCGGCAGACCGGCGCGCAGCGCCATGCCGCCGCCATCGCCCGTGCAGGTGTGCGCCGATGTAGCTGAGAAGTAGGCGCGGCCATAGCCGCCCGTGGCGAGGATCACGCGTTGCGCGCGATAGCGGTGCATCGTGCCATCGTCGAGCTTCAGCGCGGTGATGCCCCGGCAAGCGCCGTCTTCCATGATGAGATCGAGTGCGAAGTATTCGATGAAGAAGTCGACGGCGTATTTGAGCGACTGGCCGTAGAGCGTGTGAAGCATCGCGTGGCCGGTGCGGTCCGCCGCCGCGCAGGTGCGCTGGATCGAGGCTTCGCCATAGTTCTTGGTCATGCCGCCGAAGGCGCGCTGATAGATCTTGCCCTCTTCGGTGCGCGAGAAGGGCACCCCCCAATGCTCAAGCTCGTAAACTGCTGCGGGCGCTGCACGCACCATGTATTCGATCGCGTCCTGGTCGCCGAGCCAGTCAGCGCCCTTCACCGTGTCGTACATGTGCCAGCGCCAGTCATCCTGGCCCATGTTCCCGAGCGACGCCGAAATGCCGCCCTGCGCCGCGACCGTGTGCGAGCGTGTGGGGAAGACTTTCGAGATGCACGCCGTCTTCAGGCCCGCTTGCGCGCACCCGAGCGCGGCGCGAAGCCCGGACCCGCCAGCGCCCACAACCACGACGTCATAGGTGTGATCGTTCCAGGTGTAGGCGGTCATGAGGTCACGTCCTTGGAAAACAGAAGCGTCAGATCGCAGCGACTTTGAGAACGGCGTAGGCGGCCGCCACAAACAGCACGACACAGATGAAGGTGTTCACGATCAGCAGGAAGGTCTTCGTGCTGTTCTTCGCGATGTAGTCCTCGACCACCACCTGCATGCCGAGTCGCATGTGGTAGAGCGCGGCGCCCACGGCAAGAAGTATGAGCACCGCATTGATCGGATCAGCCACCCACGCCAGCGCGCCATCATAGCCGCCGCGTACCGCGGCGATCAGCGAGATCAGGAACCACGGCACAAGAAACAGGAGGGCGATGGCCGACACGCGCTGCGTGATGAAATGTCCCGCGCCATGCTTGGCCGAGCCAAGACCGCGAACCTTGCCGAGCGGAGTGCGGATGGATTCCTTGCTCATCACGCAGCTCCCGTCATGTTCAGCGGATCAATGCCCGGAACCAGCCCGGCCAGCAGCCAGATCGCCACGGCGATCACGACCGCCGCCACAAGGCCAAGCCCTGCCGTGAAGCTGGCGAATTTCGGATTGTAGCCAAGGCCTGCATCCATGAAGAGGTGACGCAGTCCGTTGACCAGATGGTAGCTGACCGAGAGCGTGAAGCCGAACAGGATCAGCTGGCCCCAGATCGATCCGGTGACGGCCGAAAGCGGCTCGTAATAATCAGGTCCGGCGGCCGTCGCGAACAGCCAGGCGACGACAATGAAGATGCCCAGATAGTTTCCCACCCCGGTCACGCGGTGCAGGATGGAGCTGGCCATCGTCAGATGCCATTTCCAGATCGACGTGTGCGGCGACATTGGCCGCTTGTCGGTCCACCCGCTCATGCCTCTAATCCCTCTGGCCCCGGCGATTTCGCCGTGTGGTTGGACCCCGGTATTAGACCCCGTTTTGGCCCTGTCAACGCGACCATAAAGGCCACTTGGCGACGTTTGGGCGAGACAGCATCTTCAAGGCATGAAGATCACGATTCTCGAGACGGGTCGGGCGCCGGGCAGGCTTGTCGAGGAGTATCCGCGCTATCCGGATATGTTCGCCTCACTACTGTCGCCCTGGGACCGCGAACTCGCCTACGAAAGCGTAGCCGTGCTCGATGGCGAGGCGCTTCCTGAGGCGTCAGCCTGCGAAGCCGTCCTGATCACTGGCTCTCCGTATGGCGTTTACGATTCAACACCCTGGATGGAGCCGCTACGCGGCTTCATTCGCCGTGCCTACGACGCGAGAATACCCATGGTTGGCGTGTGCTTTGGCCATCAGGTAATAGCCGACGCGCTCGGCGGCGAAGTCCGCAAGTCCGAGAAGGGCTGGGGCATTGGCCGGCATACTTACGACATCACACGCAGGCGTGACTGGATGGGAGAAGGCCGCCCCGCCGTTTCACTCTCCGCCAGCCATCAGGATCAGGTCATCACGCCGCCGCCCGGCGCAGTCACGCTTGCGCGGTCTGCCCATACCGAGCACGCCATGCTGGAATACACCGGCGCGCCGGTGATCACGATCCAGGGCCATCCTGAATTTTCAGACCAGTACGCTTCCGCGCTGTGGCAGGCACGCCGCGGCAAGGCGCTCAGCGATGCGCAGGTCGATACCGCGCTGGCCTCGATGCGTCTGCCCGGCGATGGCGCCATGGTCGGCGACTGGATCGTGCGCTTCCTGCGCAGCGTCCGCTAGCGCGTGCGGATCATGCGCATGGATGCGATCCATCCCGCAGCCTGATAGGCGCCGGCAAAGATCAGCAGCGTATCGAGCCACTGGCGCGTATTCCACAGCGGCCAGATCGGCAGCAGCGCAACGAGCGCCACCAAGGCAGATGCGCCATCCAGCCAGCGATCGCCGAACAGATAGCCCAGTCCCGTGCGCGCCCGCCGCACTTCTCGGGGCGTCACGGGGAATATCCCGTCCTCCAGCCGCGGCGGGCCGAAGGTCTGCTGCAGCTGTTCGAAATCCATGATGCCGGTCAGGTCGCGCAGCGTATCGGCTGTCGCGCGGCCTTCCTCCACCTGCTGCCACGATGCCCCGCTACGAATCGAGCGGATCACCACCGAGAGAAGGATGGCGAAAGCGGCGGCGAGCTGGGCAATGGCTGGCAGATACATCGGGTCAATATAGGGAGGCTTACCCGCGCTTGGGTATAGCCGCCCAATAATCGAAATCGAGAATTACATCCGGCAGATGCTTGCCGTCCGCGTCCTTGTAAGGGAAATCCGCGCAGGGCCGGTTCCTGGTCGCCACCAGCCGCAGGCGCAGCGCGCCCAGCCCATCACCCAGATCCGCCTTGTCCAGCACTTCCGACCAGGCAAACACCGTGTCGCCCGCACCCAACGGGTTCACATGCTGGCCTGCGTTGATCGCGATGATCTCGGCCGCATTGGCCAAGCCGTTGAACGCAATCGAACGCGCCAGAGAAATCACGACGCCGCCATAGATCAGGCGCTTGCCGCGCGGGGTCTGCCTCTGCGCGAACTGGTTGAAGTGAACCTTGGCGGTGTTCTGGTAAAGCCGCGTCGCGATCTGGTGCTCGGCTTCTTCCACCGTGAACGCATCAACATGATCGATCTTCTCGCCGATCTCATAGTCCTCAAAGCCGAAGGGCGAGCCCGCAAGCACGAAATTGTATTCGGAAACATCAAGCCCGCGATCCGGCAGCTCGCGCGGATCAACGGCCGGCGGCAACTCCGGCACGACAGTCGCCGGCGCGGGATTGCTCGGGTCTTTCTTGTTCACCATCACCCAGCGCACATAGCTGAGGACTTCGTCATTCTCCTGGTTGTACCCGCGCGTGCGCACCCACACGACGCCGGTTTTGCCGTTGGAGTTCTCCTTGACGCCGATCACTTCCGAAACCGCGCGCAGCGTGTCTCCCGGAAACACCGGCGAGAGAAAGCGCCCATCGGCATAGCCAAGGTTCGCAACCGCATTGAGCGAGATATCCGGCACAGTCTTCCCGAACACGACATGGAAGGCGAGCAGGGGATCAATCGGCGCGCTCGGCAGTCCACAATCCTGCGCAAACGTATCCGCTGAATAAAGCGCGAACCGCGAGCCGGTGAGGCCGGTGTACATCGCAGCATCCGCCTCCGTCACCGTGCGCGGCGTCGCGTGGATCAGCTCATCGCCAACAACGAAATCCTCGAAGAAATTGCCGGGATCGGATTTGAGGGTCATGTCGCGTGCTCTTCGATGTTCATGTTTCGCAGCTCTCCCTTATAGCGGGTCAGCCGTCCCAACAACGGCGCAGCGATCGGCACGTCAAATGTGAACAGCCCATGCTCGCTAACGCTTTCGATGGCAATCGAACGTGGCGCGAGAAAGCCAGGCAGGGGCAACCATCCCAGCCGCCACCCAGCAATCCTCATCACATGTCGAGTTTCGTCGGCGCCTAGCGCCAATGTAAAAATAAACGGACCAAATCGCTCAGTAACGCGACCCGGACCGTCGAGGCGGATATCGCTCCTGAAGCGCGATCCGCCGATCGTCCGCTCCCAGGTTTCGCGGCCCGGCGAAACGATAGTCTTCTTCACCGCTACCTTCGCGGCATCCGCCTTGCGCGGAAACCCGAAGACCCGCGCTACAAGCCAACCGAGCGGCGTCGCTCCTTCCACGCGGGCTGTTCCGCAGAATCGCATAACCGGGCCTTGTGAGTGGCTGGCCTGCACGGCCATTGGCAGTCTGACGAAATCGGCGCCCAGGGCCATTTCGAAAGGGCCTGCCAGCCGCTCGCGAACGATCTCCGTCTTCAGGCCATGTCGCGCAAAATCACCCTGGAGGTCCGCAAGCGATAGGATGCTCACGCATGCTCGCGCGCCCGGTTCTACAGGTTCGCCCGCAATCAGCTTGCGCGCGAGCGCCAGCGCCGGCAGCGTCGGCGTAAACGGTCCCTCGACTGCTGGCGCCGCAAGCGTCCACTCTGCACGGGTGGGGAGATCATTCGCGTCGCGCCCGATTGCTTCGACAAACATGCAGCCGCGATCCGATCCGAATGTATGAACCAGCATAGCCATCCGTTGCAGCATCCCCGCCATCGGACGTGGATCGCGAATGATCCCCAGGCGTCGTAGCCTCCCGATCAACGATGTGCCGCCATGCAGCACCCCAAGCTCCAGTCCCGCTGTGAACACAGCGTCCTCGCGCGTGGCAAAGCGCTGCGGGATAAGATCAAGGTCGGGCGTTTCGGCAAGCGCAAACCTGCGCCTGCCTGTGTCTGCCACCCGGCGCCGCGTCGTTCCGCTCCAGCCGGGCTTCTCCTGCCAGCGCCCGGCCATGTACACGCGCACCGGCGCGCCAACCCAAGCAAGGATTGCCTCGATCACCGAGCGTCCGCGCGGCGCGCGGTTGCCGGCGGATATTCCGGCGTGCACGCTGTCAATGCGCGTCCATCCCGCCGTCAATTCATCGAGCGCCGCGTGCGTGATAGCCGGCGTTGAGCTGGCGCCTGTAATCGCCCGTGCGCCCTTTCTCCGCGCTTCGGCATCGAGCGATGGAAAGGCCGCTACGAAATCGCGCGCATCGGCCAGGTCAATGTAGTCCGAGCCCGCCCCGACGCATGCGCGGGCAAAGGAAAGATCGGCGCCCTGAAACGGTCCCGCCGCGTCGATCACCAGCCGGACATTCAGCGCTGCAATATCGGCAGATTTCGCACTCGCACGATCGAGTGAAAGGGCTCCGGCCGATCCGGTGTCGCGAGCTGCCTTCTGCGCTTTCGCCAGATCACGCCCCGCGATCAGGACATCCGCATCTACTGTCGCCGCCAGCCCGAGCGCCAGCCGTGAGCCAAACACGCCCGCGCCACCCACCAACAGGATGCGCGCCCGGCTCAACCCAATTCGCTGAGATCAGAGACGATCCGCGCGCGCAGTGCAGGATCTGCCAACGCGCACGCCGTCTTCTTCCCGAACCATCGATACCTGTTTTGCGCAATCACGTCATAAGGCGGATCACGCAGCCAGCGCGGAAAGAATCGAAGCCACGCGAACCAGCGCCATCCCGGCAACGCAGCTGCAATAGCAAAGGCGGCATCCGTCTTGAACAGAGCCCGGCCTTTTCGAATCACGACGACCGTCTGGGGATCAAGCGGATTGACGCCAAAGCGTTTCGCCAACGCCTGTCCCACGGGCGCATTCATGTCGGTAAGCAAGAATACCCCCTCGGGATCGTGGCGATGAACGGTTGCCGCCATGCGCGAACACAGCACACAATCACCGTCGAAGACGATCACATCCTTGCGGATGTCGGGCGCAGCTTTCGGTCCCCAAGCCATGAGGGAAATGTGAGCGCTTTTACCGCGCCGCGCCAGCGGGTGCGGCGAAACGTCAGGCGTTTGCCGTTTCCCGCGCCGCGATCGCTTCCGCCACCGCAACAAGGCGCTTGGCCTGCGCAAGATGCAACAGCTCCGTCATCTTGCCGTTGACCTTCAGCACGCCTTTGCCGGCGTTGGCAGGATCAGCGAACGCCGCGATCACGTCGCGCGATTGCTGCACGGCTTCGGCGGGCGGGGCGAAGATGGTGTTGCAGGGCTCAACCTGCGTCGGGTGGATCAGCGTCTTGCCGTCGAACCCAAACGCCTTGGCCTGCTTCGATTCAGCGGCAAACCCTTCCGCATTTGCAATGTCGTTATAGACGCCATCGAACACCAGCAGGTCATAGGCGCGCGCCGCCGCGATCGCGAGCGTGTAGCAGGCGGCAAGATTCTCACGGCTCGGCATCGGCTCGGCGCGGAAATCCTTGATCAGATCGTTCGAGCCCATGACGAAGCCAGACAGGCGCGTCGTCTGCGCGGTCGAGGCGATGTCCTTGAGGTTGAGGATCGACAGCGGCGTCTCGATCATCACCCACAGGCCCAGCGACGCGCTGGCGCCGGCTTCCGAAAGCGCTTCATCCAGCCAGCGGATATCATCGCCGCTTGTGACTTTCGGCGCGAGGATGGCGTCTGGCTTCGCATGAGCTGCGGCTTTCAGATCCGCCTTGCCCCATTCCGTGTCCTGCCCGTTGATCCGGATGATCAGTTCACGTGGGCCATAGCCTCCAGCCTTCACCACGCCGCAAACCCGGTCACGCGCTTCCACCTTGGCTTCGGGCGCCACGGCGTCTTCGAGGTCAAGGATGAGGGAATCTGCCTGCAGCGTCTTGGCCTTCTCCAGCGCGCGTTCGTTGGCGCCGGGCATGTACAGCACGGAACGGCGCGGGCGAATGTCGGACATGGAGCAGCCCCTCAAAATCTTGAAGGCGACCAATGACGGAGCCTCCGCTCAAGATCAAGCTGGAGCGCGCCACAGGCTTGGTTATTGTCGCGAATTCGCCGTGCGCGGCGGTTGATGAGACAAGCCATGCCTCTGGTTCTCGTGATTTCGTCCTACGTCGCCGCCAGCCGCGTTGGCGGAGGCATAGCGCCCTATGTCCTTGGCCCGATGAAGGTCGATCCTGTCCATATCCCCACCTGCCTGTTCGGCAGGCATCCCGGCTGGGGCCCGCCCGGCGGCGGCCCGGTCACGGCGGATACCATGGCGAAAATGCTGGAAGGCGTTGAGGCCAACAACCTCTTCGGCCTGATGGACGCCGTCGTTACCGGGCACTTCTCCGTGCCAGACCAGATCGCGATCACCTGCGACGCCATCGACCGCATCCGCGCGACGCCACGCCGCCAGTCACATCAGCATTTCCCGGAGAAGCCGCTCATCATCATCGATCCCGTGATGGGCGATGAAGCGCCGGGTCTCTACATCAAGCCTGAAACAGCCTCGGCGTTGATGGCGGATCTTGTCCCCCGCGCCGACATCATCGCGCCCAATCTCTGGGAGTTTGCCCGCCTCATCGGCGCCGACATCGTCTCGCTCCAGACGCCAGAAGCTATCGCCCGCGCAGCGCGCAGCAGGGGCGGGCGCTGGCTGATCTCGTCCATTCCATCGCCAGCGGGCATCGGCGTGCTCTATGTCGATCCGGACGTTGCGCTGCTGGCCGAGACGAAACTCATCCCCGGCAAGATCCCGAACGGCACAGGCGACATGCTGACGCTCCGCTTCACCGGCGGCCTGGTCTCTGGCCTCGGCGTCGAAGCTGCGCTGGCGGACGCTGTCGGCGCCACACACTTCGTCATCGACAGAACCATCGCGTGGAATGGTCCGGAGCTAAGCCTCGCCGCGTGCAGCGACCAACTTGCCCATCCGACACGCGCATCCGTGCGCCGCCTGGCCTAGCGTGGCGCCGGATAGTCGGATTTCAGCGCCTGTTCCTCCGTTCCGAACACGCCCTTGCCAGGAACAAAATTCAGCTCCAGCCGCACGCCATCGGGATCCTCGAACAGGATCGAATAATACCCCGGCGCCCATCCATCCGTCTTTGGCGCGTGAATGATCGGCACGCCGAGCGTCTTCACGAACTCATGCGCCTCATCGACATCCTCGCGCGACCGCGCCCGGAAGCAGACATGATGCAGCCCCACGCGCTGCTGCACGAACCGCTCGCCCTCGTGCTCCGGCGCAGGCTTGGAAATCAGCACGCCGGTGCGCCCGCCGACGCAGTAATACCCGTATTCATTGTCGAGGACCTGCTTCAGCCCAAGGAACGGCAACAGCTTGGAATAGAACGCCCGCGCCACGTCATATCGCCCCGCCGTGATCTGGATGTGTGCGATGCCGTTTATTTCCATGGGTAGTCCTCCGCTTACTGGAGTTGAGCCCAAGCACGGTTGACGCGCAACGTCTGCCGCCCGATGTCTCGCGCATGAGCATCACAGGTTTCACCGCCGCCGGTTTCGAGCCCGTCCGCGAGGCGTTCGAGCGCAACTTCGCCGAAGGTCTCGAACATGGCGCATCCTTCGCCGCCTTCGCGGGCGACGAACTGATCGTCGACCTGCGCGGCGGTTTCGCTGATCGCGCAGGCGAACAGCCATGGACAGACTCCACGCTCTGCCCGGTCTATTCCGCCACCAAGCCCATCGGCGCGCTGGTGATCGCCACGCTCGTGGAGCGCGGCAAGCTCGACTACGACGCGCCTGTCGCGGATTACTGGCCAGAATTCGCAGCCAACGGAAAAGGCGCCTTTACGGTCGCCGAAGCGCTATCGCATCAGGCAGGCGTACCGGGCTTTCCCGATCCGATCGATCCCGCCCTCTGGCTCGATCCGCCAGCGCTCTCCGAAGCGCTCGCGCAGCTCAAGCCGATGTGGGGCAGGGGCGAGGGGTCAGGCTACCATCCGCTCACCTGGGGCTACATCGCCGGCGAGCTCGTCCGCCGCGTCTCGAAGCGCTCGCTCGGCACAATCCTGCGCGAGGATATCTGTCAGCCGCTCGGCATCGATTTCTGGATCGGCTTGCCGGAAAGCGAACACGACCGCGTCGCCCAGCTTCTCAAGCCGAAAGCCGCCGCGCAGTTCCCGTACAAGAACGAAGCCACCCGCGCGGCCTTCCTCACGCCATGGGCCGCGGCCAATCGCGGCGCAACCGAGTGGCGCAAGGCTGAAATCCCGTCCGCCAACGGCCACGGCACGGCCGCCGCGCTCGCCCGCCTTTACTCAGCCTACGCCCTCAAAGGCCGCATCGGTGAAACCCGCGTGATCGCGCCGGTCACATGGGACGAACTCACGCGCGAGCGCGTCTCGGGCGAGGATCGTGTTCTCCCGGGCCGTGTCGCTTTCGGCGCAGGCGTGATGAGAAACCTGCCGCTCATCTATGGCCCGAACCCCGCAACGCTGTGTCATTCCGGCTGGGGCGGCTCAGGCGCATTCGGCGATCCGGACACAGGACTCAGCGGCGGCTACATCATGAACCGCCAGGGCACGCACCTCCTCGAAGATGATCGCCGATCGCGCCTGATCGATGCGCTCTACGGCTGTCTCTAGCTCGCCCGCAGGAATTCCGGCCGCGCGCCATCCTTCAGCATCACCGCCGTCAGCGGCCCGCCGAACACTGCCCCCGTGTCGACATTGATACGATGCGGATAAATTTCGGGATCAAATGATTTCGGCGTGTGGCCGTGGATCACTTTCAGCCCCTTTAGCTCCTCACGATCCGGCCATTGCCATTGCAGGAAGAAGCGGTCGGAGCGCGTCCATAGATAAGTGCGCTGGTCCTCGTCCGGAAACTTCGCGGGCTCGATGCCGGCATGCACGAACACCAGCCGCCGCTCCGTGTCGTGCAGCACGCCGGGCAGCCGCCGCATCCAGCTTATATGCTCCTTGGGTACGGTCTCACGCCAACCGGCGTCGCCCTTGCCAGCGCCGCCCGCATAGCTGTCCGCCGTCTCCGCGCCGCCCTGCGCCCACCACGAGCCTGCGTCCTCCGGGCTCGCCGCGTCATAGGCGTCCAGCATCATCTGTTCGTGATTGCCCATCAGCGAGACAACCTCGACCGCCGGATCGCGATCGAAACGCGCCTCCATCGCCATCACCGCTTCGACAACGCCACGGCTGTCCGGCCCGCGATCAACATAATCGCCAAGGTGGACGATCTTCGCCGCCCGTCCCTCGAACGCGATGCGATCGAGAATCGCGGCGTGCAGCTGGCGTAGCTTCTCCGCCTCGCCATGCACGTCGCCGATTGCGAAATAGATAGGTCCGGCCATGCCGTATCCCTGCCTTGTCAGGGCAGGGATGGCTCCCTTTGCACTTTACCGCAAGTGTCCGGTATCAGGCGTGGATCGACGCCAGTTTCGCCATGACGGCGACGCCGGCATTGCCGCCTTCGCCACGCACATCTTTCGCGTGCAGGGCGGTCAGCGCCGCAAGATGGGCTTTCGCCACCATCAGCATGCGCTCATCCAGCGGATTGGCGCCCTTGCGCAGCGTCTCGATCAGCGCCCGCGCAATCTTGCCCAGCAGAGGATATCCCAGCACACCGGCGAGACCCGCCATGTCGTGCATGGGTGCATAGATCGTCTCAAGGTGTAGCGAGCCCGGCGTCGCGCCATTCACTGCGCCCTGCAGCCGCTCAAGCTCTGTTTTCGTCTGGCCCCACCATTCGGCGCGGGCTTGTTCCCATTCGGGAGATTCGGTCGGATCTGCTGCTGCGCTCATGGTCCTGCCTCAACTTCGTAATCTACGACGCCCCTCCCGGCGCACCCCTGGAGCGCCGCGGTAGATCACACGCAAGGTTTCCTGTGCGTGAAGCGTGAACCACGCATTTTCCGCTTTGCGGGAAAAAGACAGTTGGTTTGCGCCTGACGTGATCATCGCTGGAACTCATTAAGACAACGCTTAACGCCAGGACGCGAAAACACGCAAAGTGGCGAGTTTTAGAGTTAAAATCCGGGAAGGGAATGTGGCGCCGGTCTTGCGACGTGTGCCCTGAAATCGCTCTTCGCGGCTTCGCATGGCAAACTCATTTACCCCGCCGCTGCTCAGCTCCGGCGGGGTTTTTCTTTGCGGGGTGGAGG
>JAUYSA010000426.1 GCA_030696545.1 Hyphomonadaceae bacterium | reverse complement strand
AAGACCCCGGACCCTCCGGTTGTAGCCCCGGAGGCAATGCCATCAGCGTTCGCTTCGCCTCTTCAACCAAGGGGGGTCGCATACGCCCTCCCCGAGTCCCGACTGGCTTCCTTGAAGGGTCGTCCACCGGAGCCCAACACGCCGACGGCCACGCGACCGACGCCCTGACATCCTGAAAGCTTCGGTCGACTCTCGAGACCTCCCTCATGTCAGTGCGGGGCGATAATCGCACAGGTCTGGAGGGTGGGGATGGCGTGACTACGTCCGTCCCCCAGCAGATAGCGCGGAAGGCCTTGCAACAGAGCGATTCCGGCGCCGGTTATCCCCCAATCTCGAGGCCGAGATGTGCGGGATCTGGATGGAGCTCTTCCCCCGTGAAACGGGGGGAAGATCGTTCGAGAGAATGGTGGGCGTGTGCCCCCTCCGTCTCGCCGCTTCGCGGCGATCCACCTCACCCGCCTTCGGCGGTGGAGGCAAGGCGCCGGTGGTTAGCCGCGAGCAGCCGCTACCAGGCCAGCGCTTCTTTCAGTGCCTGTTCGAGATCGGCAGACAGGGCTGGGCTCTTGCCGTCGAGGTCGGGGGGGGCGTCGGTGGGTTCGAGGTAGCGCCAGCCCTGGAAGGGGCGCTTCTTGCGGGACTTGGTGCGGATCAGTTCGGGGTCGAGGTGGATGCGGCACATGGTCTTGCCGTCCTTGTCTTTCACTTCCTCGAAGCTGAGCAGTTTCTGGCGAACGATGATGTGGTTCTTGATCACCCAGTAGATCGAGCCGCCGGCCAGCATTTCAGCGGCGCGTTTGGGCGTCATCCTGGTGTCGTGGAAGGGGTTGGGCGACTTGCCCTTTTTCTCAAGCCCCTTGATCAGCTTGAGCTGCCATTCCGACAGATCGTCGACGGTGTCGGCGCCGACGCAAAGCTTGATCATGTGAAGGGCCATGTCGCGAAGGTAATGGCGGCGGCGGAGGCCGCAACCCTTCAGCGGAGATTGGCTGTGAGTGCGGTCGTGTCGGGCGAGGGCTTGGCTTCCAGATCCTGTCCGCTGTCGCCGGCGAAGCCGAAGGCGATGTCCGTAAGCTCTACATGGATGCTGCGGGTTTCGCTCATGCCCCACTGTCCGCCCTTGGCGGTGAGATCGTAGGCGGTGACGAAGCTGACATCCCAGCGGCTGGAATAACCGAACTGGTAGGTCTGGTTGTACTGGTCGACCGTGGTTCCGTTGTCGAGCTTTACCGGGCGCTCGATGTCGTAGGCGATAGATTGCAGATAGCCGGTGCGGGGATCGAGCTGGAGGCGGCCGACCATGCGGGCGGAAAATTCCGCGTCGATCGGGCCATCATTGATCGAGACCTTGTGGCGGAAGCTGACGGCCATGGAATCGGCGGCGCCGGCGATGCGGGCATCGCCCAGGCTGACGCGGAGATCATCGGCGAACAGGCGGGTGTCGGCCTGGCCTTCGTCTCGCCAGCCCTGCACGACGGCGTCGAGTTCGTCGTTGGCGCCGTGCGACAGCGTCACGCGGAAGCGGTTGGCGGGATCAGCGTACGGGTCGAATTCGATGCGGCGAACGGCGTTTCCGGCGGTGAGCGTGGCGTGGAAGGCGGCGCGCAGGGCTCCAGGCGGCTCGGCTGCATCGAGCGCGCGTTCGAGCGCCTGCTCCGGCGGGAGCCCCGCCCACGTGATTGCGAACAGAAGAAATGCGGGCATGGCTCGCGATCCGTCCCGGTTGCGGGAGCTCAGTGTCCAAGTCCAGCCCACGGTCGTTGGGGAATGTGGCTGGATTGGGCCGTGGAAGATGAATTCGGGTGGGCGACTGCTGATGGGCAGTTTGCGCCGGGTTTGGTGAACAATTTCGGAATCGAGCGGGCGGGGCTGTTATTCCGGAATCGGTTCGAGTTTCACCAGCACCACACCTTCGGCGGTTTGCGTGTTCGCAGTGGCTGAGACTTCCAGAACCCTGCCGTCGCGCGGGGCGGTGAGCGTGTGCTCCATCTTCATGGCTTCCATGACGACGAGCGGGTCGCCCTTCTTCACGTCCTGACCGGGCTTTGCTTTTACGTCGAGAATCTTGCCGGGCATTGGAGAACGGACATCGTCGCCTGCGGCGAGGCCTTCGAGGGCATTGCCGAATTCCGGGCTGCGCAGGGCGACGGCGCGGCCGCGGCTGAACAGGACGGGGCCGTCCGCCAGATCTCGCACGACACCGAAGACTTCGACGCCATCGACGGCGCCAGAGACGAGGACGCCATCAGCGACAGGAACGGTTTCGATATCGATCTCGAAGCTGTCGCCGAAGATGTGAGCGCGTTCGACGCCGTTTGCGACGGCGAGTTTTACCGAGCGCGTCTCGCCTGCCATGTCGAACAGGTAGGTGGAGCGTGGTGAGGTGTTGAGGCGGAAGCCATCGGCTGTGTCCCACGGATCGGTGGCGGCGATGGGCGTGAGGCCACGCAGGCCCACGGCGCCGAGAATGAGCGTGTCGGCGAGTTCGGCGTCGTCTGGCTCGGCCAGTTCGTTGATGTCGGCTTCGACGAGGTTGGTGGTGGCTACGCCTTCGCGGAAGTCTGGATGGTCGAGCAGGTT